>QIMB01000123.1 GCA_003233615.1 Nitrospirota bacterium | reverse complement strand
TCTCGCTGGTATCGCTGGCTTGGTTGCGTGTGCCATGTCCATGGCCGCTGGAGAATACGTATCGGTTAGTTCTCAGTCGGATACGGTAAAGGCAGATCTAGAGCTTGAGACAAAATCTTTAAAAGATGACATTGAATTTGAGAAAAATGAACTTGCCGATATTTATGAAGAAAGAGGGCTGGATTCAACCCTGGCTAAACAAGTTGCCGAACAGCTAATGGCACACGATTCACTGGGGGCACATGCAAGAGATGAACTGGGAATATCTGAAAATGTTAGGGCGCGGCCTATTCAAGCGGCATTTTCCTCAGCCGGTATGTTTACTGTTGGTGCAGCATTGCCTCTATTAATCGCATGGGCCGTACCAGTACAACAAATAATACCAGTAGTGGCAATATTGTCTCTAATATTCCTGGCGGTTTTAGGTGGTCTTGCTGCGCACACGGGGGGGGCATCAATTACTGTCGGTGCTATAAGAGTTACTTTTTGGGGAGCGCTCGCCATGAGTGTGACTGCGGCAGTCGGTATGTTGTTTGGGGTGGTGGCATGACATGGAACAGCGTATTCGTGTTTTAGATACCTAGCTGGCCTGTATGGATGAGCTGCCTAGGGGCAACTCATCCTCCTTCACACTCCAAGGAAGTCAACAGGCACGACACCTCTCAAGAATTACTATTTATGCATCAAATGGTATTTCTTTAACACCTCCGCTTTCGAAATGGGAGAATCCAGTTGGCGCACAGCATGTTCTTGCTCCAGTCGTTGCGCTTCCTGAAAATGCATTCTGGCTTTGGCTGATTTCCCTAATTGGTCATAGGTCAACCCTTCGTTAAAATACCCTTGAGCCGTCCGTTCAAGGTCTTCCGAGGCATCAAAATGCTTGAGGGCTTCCTCATACTTCCTATCCTTAAAAAGAACCATGCCCTCTTCATTATGCTTCAGGGCCTCTGCATTCGAGCCTGATGGCAAACTCAACGGGTCAGCCGCCATGGCACTCACTGAAATAAACAGACACCCAACAATGGTTAACACCGATACGACGTTTTTCATGACTTTCCCTCCACGTGTAAAATTGTTGTTCTCCCCATAGGAGTCTTCTTCCATCTTTCTGTAGTATAGAGGGCCAACATGAAGAGGCCATGAATGCCTCATGAAGATTTCTTCATGAAAGAAGGCGAGCATATATCAGACCCTGACATGCCAGAGTACGAGGCGAAGGGCTATAAGAAAACGTGCGCAGATAAATCAGAATGGTTTGGGTGAGAGAACTTCAACAGACAGGGATACTGACCGTAAACACTGATCCTTTTCCAACTTCGCTCTTCACGCTAATGGTTCCGTGATGGGCAAGAACTATCTCTTGGGCTATGGCTAGGCCGAGTCCCGTCCCACCACTCTCCCGATCCCTTGCCCGATCGGCTCGGTAGAAACGCTCAAATATACGAGGAAGATGCTCTGCCGGGATTCCTGATCCGGTATCTTTGATGGTGAGACATACCTGATCGTCTGAGGATTTCAAGCCCACGGTCACGGCTCCACCCGTAGGAGTATGACGAATGGCATTATCAAGTAAATTAATCACCAGTTGTTTCAGTTGGCCATCATCTCCGAGAATGGACGGAACTTCTTGAAGGAGAGCGGTCAAACAACAGCCTTTTTCTTCCGCGAGTATCGACAATTCCGACACCAAGTCTTTGAGTAAGGGTTCCATGAGGATCGGTTTCAACTCAATCGGAGGGTGTTCTCCCGCAAACTTGGTCAGAGTCAGCAGAGATTTGACCAATCGGGTGAGGTGTTCCACTTGTCCTAAGCTCGTAGCGAGCACGTCCTGATATTCTTCAGCTGAACGGTCCCGTTGAAGGGCCACCTCCACATTCCCTTTCATGGCCGTGAGAGGCGTCCGTAATTCATGGGCGGCATCTCCGACAAATCGACGTTGTGATTCAAATGCCCGCTGCAATCGTTCGAACATGTTATTGAAACTCTGAGCCAATTGTTGAAATTCATGGTAGGGGGCATCAAGAACAACGCGGGTACCAAGGGATTGCGCTGAGACGTTGGCCGCCATTTGCCCGAGAGCCTCTACCGGGGAAAGCGCCATACGCGCAACCCAATTACTGCCCACCCATCCAAACGCGAAAATTCCGATGGTGGCCGTTCCCAGAGTGATGATGAGCCAGTACAAGGTTTCATTGACTAGATCCAGGGAAGCCCGCGTTTGGAGGATATATTTGACCTTTCCTTGAGAGCTGATTGGAAATGAGACTCGCCGTATGTCAGGACCATGTGGAGTTTGAAGGGTTTCGAACACGCTTTGCCCTTTTAACGCTTGGGCCAGTAGAAGTGGATCAAGTCGAGCAACAACGCCGATCCCTTCCCCTTTCCATTGCACAAGACCTTTTCGACTGAGGACCACGCTGTTACGAATAGCCTCCCGGAGTTCGTGGTCTTCCTTTTCCAGATGGTCATCATCGTTATCATTATGGGCATTCTCCTGAAGAATTTCCTCGATTTCCCCGGTTTCTTTTTTGACCTGATGAGCCTGGCGTTGAACCGTTGCGAGTAACTGGGCATCAATATGCCGATGCAGAAGAAAAGAAAGGGTGCTGTATAGGGACGCACAAAATATCAAAAGAAGAAGGGCGATGAGGGAGACGCTCGACCATCGAATGCGTGTGCGGAAGGAGGGCATTGGTTACGTTTCTGGGACTTTCAGGACATAGCCTACCCCCCGAACGGTATGAATGAGGGGAACCGTACAATCACGATCGATCTTGGTGCGAAGTGAACGAATATGGACATCCACAATATTGGTGAGATTGTCATATTGAATATCCCACACATGTTCAATGATCGCCGAACGGGTCAACACGCGATTTTCATTTCGCATCAGGTATTCCAAAATCGCATATTCTTTATTCGTGAGCGTCTGTTCTTGTCCAGCTCGCCAGACCTGGTGGGTGACGGGATCCATTTCCAAGTCTCCGATCTTCAAACGGATAGCCGCCTTTCCACTGCCTCGGCGGAGAAGGGAGCGAATCCTCGCCAGTAGTTCAGGAAAGGCAAACGGTTTGGTGAGATAGTCATCAGCCCCCATATCTAACCCCGTGACTCTATCCTCAATGGCATCTTTTGCCGTCAGTAGAATGATTGGGACCGATTTCCCCTGGGTTCGGAGACGTCGACAGATCGAGATGCCATCCAGGTTGGGCAACATGATATCCAAAATGATCAGGTCATACGGAATGGCGTTGGCCATCACGTAGCCTTCTTCTCCATCTGCACTGAGGTCGACAGCATACCGCTCTTCGGTTAACCCCTTCACAATAAACCCTGCTATGCCTGAATCATCTTCAACTACCAGAATTCTCATAATGTCTTGGCAACGAATCTATGCTTCTGAGAGATTTTTTGCAATGTCTGACGGAAATTTTTCTAAATTAAATTTGGTTGTTCCTCTTTGGTGTCTAAGCGCTGTGAAGATGGTCCGGTTTTTTCTCGTAATAACCCCAAAAAGACATTGCCAAGGACCAGAAAGCAACCGAGAAGTAATCCTCCCACGCCAACGGAAGCAAATATCTCGGTCACCACATGGGAATGCGCCGCCCCTCGTCCAATAGAAGGGGCTAACACAAACATGGTGAGCCATGAAAACGGATAAAAACTGCTGAGGCCAAGCGCCACTGAGGAGGCGGTCTTCATCTTGGGTTTGAGATCAGAAAACATGACGAGGGGAATCAACGCGAGGGCGAAGGCCGCAATGCCTGTGGCATGAAAATGCGCGCGTTGAGCATAGCGCCAAATTTTGTCTGGACTCTTGGCATCATGCACGGTCGGGTTAGCCGCGATGCCTTCAATAATGTAGTTTTTGAAGAAGTCCTCGTTGATCCCAAATGTCATCCCCATGATGACGCCAAACAAGAGTCCAAACAACACAAGAGCCAGTCCCACTTTTACTCGTTTCATTTCGTTGTTCATGTTGGTTTCTCCCCATCCCCAGGGCCTTAGCCATCGGGATCATTCATAATCAATAAAGATTGTTTTCTAGTTTTGAATAAAAAACGCACTCCCTATAAACTTTCAGCTATCCAGGAGCCAGATTGGCACACCAGCTCACTGAGCCGGTGTGCCGCATGGTGTTAGTCCTTGTCGTTCTCTTCAGACTTTTCCTGGGCAGCGTCATCATGATCTTCGATGTCACTGCTCAGCAGTTCACCAGACTGTGCATCAACCTTGATTTCCGTCACGACACCAGTGGTGCTGGCAATTTCAATTTCATGCACCGCCTGGCCATGCTCGGTTTCCAGCTCTGTTTCGAGAACCTGGCCAGGAAACTTCGTTTTGGCGGTGGCGATGGCTTCCTCCAGGGTCAGTGTGGCCCTGGACATGCCTTTGTCTTGTGTAGGGGTGCCCTCGGAACTCATGGCCAATCCTCCCATTAACAAGATCCCACCAGCCAACATGGCACCAATCATGTAATTGAAACGTTTCATGGAAAACCTCCTTTGAAAAATGAATATGGCTACGTTGACTTATGACATCACCATACCCCGTCAACATGAGGAGTCCATGAAGGAAAAATGAAGAAAATTTCATGTATTAAAGGAAAGAGGACTAAGAGTTCTCTTACTCAAACGGAAGGATTTCGATTATGCGATTGCTTTGAGGAAAGGTTCTTCTGTGTGGAGACAAAGATTACAGCATGATGCCCTGAGAAGTAGGGGACGATAGGCAAAAATTTTTGTCCCGCTTACCCCTCTTAAATAGGGCCTTCTCGAAATTGTTTCTCGAAAGCTATCACGTCTAATAATAATGGCTGCACAACCGGAGGATTAGGTGATACCTGCTTTCCAATGTCCGCTTTGGGTCGTAAGTGGGCAATTCCACAAAATTAGGCGGTTGTTAGAACGAATGTCGCGCAACGGCCAGAAGCGGACGAAGCCCATGAATTGCCTCGCCTGGCTAGGCAATGACGAATGGATTCCCTAACGTTCATAGGTTGCGATAATCGTTGTATCAGTAACTGACTTCTCAAAATGTCTTTGCTTGATCTTGAGATATCCATCGTTCGAAAAAAATGAATTCATCGAGTCTTTGCTCGAAAAGTAAATCGTAAAAACTCGATTGATCGGTGCCTCTGTGTCAGACGTGAGAACTTCAGAAACTTTGAAATCGTAGCCAAATCCACCACCATAGCTTTTGAGAATTGGTTCCATCTCTTCACGATACGATTGATATCCTGCATCGTTTACGACATTGAGACCAACTAGCATTTCTATAGCCATGTCATTTCACCTTCATTCGCAGTCCAATCGCCATGCGTGAAACCATCTGACCAGTCTTCGTCGGGACTGGTGGGGCCTTGCATTACGCACTCGAGCGTCAAAAAAGTCAGAATAGTAAGTTCTCTCATTAAGTGATTCTTTAAATAGTTCGACTAATAAGCCGGTTCGAATTGTCTCAGTGCGTTAATGACCGCTTTGGGTCGTTAGCAGACGGCTGATCGAAGGCTCTGCGATGACGCATAACAATGTTTAGATGGATCCGCATAAGAGCCGGACCTGCCAAATTCTGTCCGTCTAACACACCATCGAATTTTCTGAGCAAAATGCCATTTTGGGCGCCGTTTCAATGCGTTGCGCCTAAGGGCTCGCGAAACAATAACTTCCAATTTTCGCATCCCACCTTCAGGCGAGCTTAGGCCGATCTTCACTTGCACAATCCTCAGCGTAGGTCTTGCTACACTTGCAGTTGTGCTCCCGCAGGTCGATCCAACCTGCCACAAATCTGGGCGCGAATTCTAGGAAGTTATTATTTCGCGAACCCTAAGGGTCTATTTATTGTGGCATCGTACGCGGACCGGCATAACACCACCATTCTTGAATGGACTCACATCCCCTCCAGCGGACTGCGAATCCATTCAATCGCTTCCTGAAAGATTCAAGCCAGAAGATAGTTTAATATTCGTCGAAATAAGCCAAGGTACAAGGATCTTTTTCACCGTATTTTTCATCACCTCACTCAGTCGAGAAAGGCGTGATAAGACTCGTCATCGGGAAACACCGTCTGGCTGGGCCATGCCAGAATTCATCACATGATACCCGGCATGCGCATGTTCAATCCGTGGGGGCTGAGACATTTTTCTTGAACACGAGCCACAGCACGATCGACCCTACGAGGATGGCCGCGAGAGAAAAGACCATTATAGGGATATTGAGATCCCCTGGCGCTTGCAAGTCTTCTATCCCCATAAACCCACCAAGAGCAAGGAGTACGACTCCCAGAACAATTCCGATCGCTTTGATAATGATAGAGATAATATTCCGCACACCATTTTACCTTTGAAAGCTGTCAAATCAATTTCCGACTCGCTTGGTTTTCCTCAACTACAATTTTTAGGTTTATTAACGGGACGGAGGTATAATAACAAGAATGAACCTTGGTTTTTTCTCTGTGTGGGAAGTGCATGTCTCCCCCTATCTCTCTAAAGATGCTAGGAATCCTGACCCCTCTGGTCCTGCTGTGGGGTATCCAGCCTACCTGGCCGTTCTCGATTATTGAGCCCAAACCCTCCAGCGTACACCAGGCTGGTCAAACCATCCCGGTGACCCTGGAATTGGGGAACATCCCCGGCGTCACTCAAGTGACCTATTATTGGTATCGGGATGATGAAGACATGCTCCAGGAATTGGCGGAGGAACGATTGGCCTTGGTCTCGACGGCAACATACACTCCGCCTTTTGGCGGAAACATCCTGGTACCCAAAGAAGCGATAGGGACCTATCGTCTGCTCGCCGTGGCCGACCAGGGAGGTCGCCAATCGCAGGTAGAAATCCAGGCGATTTTCGATGAGGTCCTCCTTCATATTGAGCCTATGGCCGAGCTTATGGAAATCAATTTTCAGACAGATAAACCCCTGCGATTGGGACGGGCAGGAGGCCCCCTTGTGTATTTCTTGGGGAAGACCTTTGAGTTGCCGGTGGTTGGGCAATTCTCGGACGGCATTACCCGCGCTATTCGTCACCATACCGCCGGGACCACCTACCATTCGGACAATGAACACGTCGTCACGGTCACACAGGATGGCGTGCTTCGGCTGGTGGGAAATGGGAAGACCGTGCTTAGGGTGAAAAACAGGGATCAAGAGGCCATGCTCGGCATTCTCGTCGAGGTCGACGAGACACCCAATGACCCACCCGTTTCCAATTCTGGAAAAGGGCACACGGCTTCGGCTGGAGAGCGAGTCATCTTGAATGGCTTAGGGAGTTACGATCCCGAAGGCGGCTCACTCCAGTACCACTGGTCACAGGTGCGAGGCAGTAAAATCCCCCTGCTTGATCCCTACTCCGGCCAGGCCCGATTCCTTGCCCCTTTTGTGGCAGCCGCACGCACCTTCCGATTCAAACTCCGCGTCACCGACGTTCAAGGCGCCGATAGCCTGCCGTCCTATGTCGATGTCATCGTTACGCCTTAGGGTCCGTAAAGAAATATATCGTGCATGTATACATCTCATCTTCAGGCCATCTTTGGGCGGTCTTCAATCGAATAACTCTATCGGTATGACGTTCGGGTCAGACAGTTTTTTGAGAAGAATGTGTGTACAACGATGGCGCCACCATCGAACGGAGAAAAAAGCATACAAGTCGGTTCTAATGTGAGGTGGACAGGCAGGCTGCTAGGCTAGGCGTTCTCAGCCTGCTGGATAGATTTGGCGATGGCTTGGCTCGCGCGGGTACTCATGAATCGTTGTTGGTCGTATCCCAGCACGATTTCCCACGCGG
>QIMB01000343.1 GCA_003233615.1 Nitrospirota bacterium | reverse complement strand
GAAGCGATTTGACTGTGAAAGAGAATCTGGAGTAAGAGATCACCTAATTCTTCTTTTAACGCTGATGGATCTTGGCTATCTATGGCTTCTAGAACTTCATAGACTTCTTCCAGGAGATAGGGCTTCAATGATTGAGATGTTTGCTCTCGGTCCCACGGGCAGCCATCTGGTCCTCGCAAGGTCGCCATGATGTCGACGACATTGTTGACGGTGCCTGTATCGTGAGGAGTGCACGAAGAGGAATTTGGTGATGGTGTGTCCATAAGAGAGTTGTTGTGAATGAATATGGGTAGAATGAGCGGCTTATTATACTGGTTTTCACCTCTCTTGTAATCTCTCGATTCTTGATAGCCACCCTCTGTTAATGATACTGTTTTTTTCAACGAGGAGGATGAACAATGAGTGAAGAAGAACAAGGATTTGTCGTCCGGGATAAGCGTGGGCGTTCTGCCTTTGAAGAACCGGCGACTTCGAAGCCTGAACCATCGGTACCGCCCGAGTCTCAGGCCTCACCGACATTTTCTGAATCCTCGCCTCCCATGCCCCCTCTGAGCTTCTCTTCGTTTGTGTTTTCACTTGGAACATCGTCACTCATGTTAATGGGTGAGTCATTGGATCCTCAAGAACCTTCTCCTCCTGTCAATTTGCCTCAGGCCAAAGAAATAATTGATATCTTGTCGATGCTTGAGGAAAAAACAAAGGGGAACCTGTCGTCTGAAGAAGCCTCTGTCATTGGAGATATGTTGTATACTCTACGGATGAAATATGTGAGTGCCACCTCAGGTGTGTCTTCTTCATCGTGACAGATATCGTTCGAATTCTTCTTCGTTTCGTCACTACTCAAGTGGATAGACTGAAGTCTGAAGGCTTGCAGGAGCCAACCATGCATCATCATTCCACATGTGCATAGCCGGCAGGCTTCAACTTCAATACCTGAGTCGTTACTTCTTGTCTCATAGATGGTTGCGTAGGGTACCTGCCAATAGGGTCAGGAAAATTTTTCTGCCTGTGCCTTGCGAAGTCCCCAGCCTTCGATAATAATGATTCTACAGCTGTATTTTTTGATGTCTCTTGACGCATGGCAAGCTCTGTGAGCCTTATTTCAGAACATATCACTGAATCTCCGAAATTTCCCCGCGTAGCGGCTTCAACTGAGTCGACGCCGTCACGATCCAATACAAGAGAATCTGCGCTCACACGTCGACGGCGTCACTATGCTCCGGTGTGGATCGTGTTGGTTTTACTGCTGCCGTGCATTGCCTTAACAATTTATTACGCGCGATATGGTCTCTCGGGGCCGCTCCTACCTGATTCCATTCTTCCCAGTCCCAGTTATGCGTTAGTGCTCTTTCTCGTCTACTTAGATGGCGTGGGGCTGGTGGCATTAACGCTCTTACTCTCCAGAAATTTAATTCGGGCTTTTTTTGAAAAACGCAACCGCTTATTGGGTTCAGGATTTCGATCGAAACTCGTTGCATCGTTTATCGGGTTCGCGCTCATTCCGACCGTCCTGCTGGCACTGGTTGCGAGCGGGGTCATTAGTGAAGTCATTGACGTCTGGTTTAGCGATCAAGTGATGCATGTCTTGCGAGACTCAGAAGATGTGGCACATCTCTATCAACAAGAACGGGAATCCTTGGCGTCAGATACCGCTCGGGTAATAAGCAAAGAAATTTTTCGAGAAGATATTTTAAAGCCTGAACATCGTGAATTACTAAAGTCCATGCTGGCCAGAATGCAACATGAATATCATTTGGCTGGCGTCGAAGTGTTTTCCACTAAATTGGAAACATTGGCTCGGATGATGGATCCAGCATTATCCGATGCCGTACTGAGTCTTCCTGTCGGGCAATTGGTGTTACAGGTATTGGATAAGGGGGAAGCGTATTCCTCAGCACAAGAAGCCCCGGTTGGGAAATTGATTCGTGCTGCTGCTCCGATCAAGGGCAGTGGCCGAACAGAGCATGTGCGAGGTGTCGTTGTGGTGTCGTCCTATGTTCCCGAATCGTTGTTGCGAAAAATGGATGCCATTGCTAAACAATTTGATGAATATCGGCAGATTAAATCTATGAAAGATCCCATTAAGGGAGGAGCATATCTTTTTGTGGCCGGTGTGACGGTGCTCATTTTATTTGGAGCGACGTGGTTTGGATTTTATGTGGCCAGAGGGATTACGGTGCCTATCCAACGTTTGGCCGAAGGGACCGAAGCGATTGCCCAAGGTAATTTAGATATTCACATTGACGTGAAAGCGACAGATGAAATTGGTATCTTAGTGCAATCATTTAATCGAATGACAACCGACTTGCGAATGAATAAGTCTCGTTTGGAGGAAATGAATTTGTCCCTGCTCCAATCGAATATAGAAATTGATCAGCGTCGGGCCTACACAGAAGCGGTCGTGGAAACGATAGCCGCGGGGGTGTTGTCCATTGATATGGCGGGCGTCGTGACACGGTTTAATCCATCGGGTGAGCGTATTCTTGGAGTGAGAGGAGACGAATTACGTGGGCAACCCGTCTATGAAGCCTTTAAACAGTTCCACCTCTATTTATTTCAGAAAGCCTATGACCAAATGTTGGTTGAACAAACGGATAGTTTGTCGATGGAAGGCCAAATGGAGACACCGAATGGGCGACTCTTAACGTTAGGTCTGAGTATTTCCAGAATGCAAAATGAGGCGGGCCATGACTTGGGTTTTGTGTTTGTTTTTGAGGACAGGACCGAATTCATTAAAGCCCAAAAAACAGCTGCATGGCAGGAAGTGGCACAGCGAATTGCCCATGAAATCAAAAACCCATTGACACCAATTCAATTATCTGCACAGAGATTACGAAAAAAGTTTTATGAGAAATCTACAGGATTTGAAGAAATATTTGATCAAGCCACGAAGGTCATTATTAATGAAGTCACAAGCTTGAAAGTCATGGTCGATGAGTTTTCGAAATATGCCCGAATGCCATTGCCGAATATGTCCCGGCAATCGCTTCATGATATTATTCAAAAAGTACTTCTTCTCTATACGGGGGGACATCGAGATGTGGAGTTTATTCTTCAACTCGCTGAAGAGTTGCCTGATCTGAATTGTGATCCAGAACAGATGCGTCGGGTCTTCGTGAATCTATTTGATAATGCTATTCAGGCTATCGATGATCGAGGGAAGATTTGGGTGACGACCGAAGTTGATTGGCGGCGGCATCGGGCCGTTGTGCGTGTGGCTGATGATGGCATGGGTATACAAACAGACGACCACAAGAAATTATTTGTCCCGTATTTCTCAAAGAAACGAACAGGAACGGGGTTAGGATTAGCGATTGTGCATCGAATTATTTCTGATCACAATGGAGCAATTCATGCGGAAAATAATCATCCACAAGGTGCAGTGTTTCGGTTTGACTTACCCTTGTGAGCGACACGACTGTCTATGGCTGAACGGTTGTGTACTCGGGATACGTGAAGCTGTCAAATTATTGATGAACAAGGATATTGCACATCCTTGATGGAGGAGCTCTAGTGGCAGAGACAATTTGCATCGTTGATGATGAACCAGCCATTTTAGATGCCTTGGGTCGCATTCTCGAAGACGAAGGGTATCAGGTCATTCTCGCCAAAAACGGGGAAGAAGGCCTGAAGCTTGTGAGAAGTGATTCTCCTGATCTTGTCATCCTGGATATTTGGATGCCTGAGATGGATGGATTGGAGGCCTTGAAGCGCCTGCGTTCGCAGTTTCCTGGCATTCTCGTTGTGATGATGTCTGGTCATGGTTCCATTGAAACTGCAGTAAAGGCCACGAAGCTTGGCGCATATGATTATTTAGAAAAGCCATTGGATTTGGAAAAGGTGACCATTTTAGTGCGCAATGCCTTGCACCAAAGAAAACTGGAAGAAGAGAATATCAATCTCCGAATTCAGGTTGAACGGCGTTTTCAATTGATTGGTTCTTCTTCTTCGATGAATCGGCTTCGTGAGATGATTGCCATGGCAGCTCCAGCGACGAGTCGAGTGTTAATTTCTGGTCCCAACGGGACGGGCAAAGAACTTGTGGCGCGTGCGATTCATTTACAGAGTCCCAGACAGAATCGTGCATTTGTCGAGATTAATTGTGCCGCAATCCCGGAGACCTTGATTGAAAGTGAATTGTTTGGTCATGAAAAAGGAGCCTTTACCGGGGCGACGTCAATGAAGCGAGGGAAGTTTGAATTGGCTGACGGGGGCACATTGTTTTTGGATGAAATCGGCGATATGAGCTTAGCGACACAAGCCAAAGTCTTGCGCGTGATACAAGAGCAACAATTTACACGCGTGGGAGGAACCAAATTGTTGAATGTCAATATTCGGGTGATTGCTGCGTCCAATAAGGATTTGGTGGATGAAATAGGGAACGGGAATTTCCGAGAAGATTTGTACTATCGACTCAATGTGTTGCCTATCGTGGTCCCTACCTTAAAAGAGCATCGTGATGATATTCCAGAGCTGGCTCAACATTTCCTCAAAATGCATTCTGAAGAACAAGGGATGAAACCCAAGGAGTTCAATGCGCAGGGACTTGCAGCCTTACAACGACATGATTGGCCAGGAAATATACGAGAACTCCGCAATCTCATTGAGCGTTTATTAATCATGGCGCCAAAACCTGTGATTGATGCTGCTGATGTCGAAATGTTTTTGCAAGGTCGAGCTCCGACTGGTGTGCAGACGTTCTCGGTTGGGACGAACTATGCCTCTCTTCGTGAAGCTCGCAATGTCTTTGAACGCGAAGTTATTTCCCAAAAGTTAAAAGAAAACAATTGGAATGTGTCGAAGACCGCTGATGAATTGCAAATCGAACGTAGCCATTTACATAGAAAGATCAAACTTCTGAATGTCCAACTCCGACCCGAACAGTAAACCGCATACGTCTTCTCTTTCTTCTCACCCGCTTCCCTCTGGATCGTCTCATCTTCTTCACATCGAAAAGCTGGTCGCGGGTGGTTTTGGTCTTGGACGGCTGAATGGCCAAGTCGTGTTGTGTGATGGGGGTATTCCTGGTGAAACCGTTCAGGTGCAGGTGCTGAGTCGAAGCAAAGGGGTGATTCAGGGGAAGATACTTGACGTGAAAGAGTCTGCTGATAGTCGGGTAGATCCGGTGTGCCCCCTCGTTGGGCGATGTGGTGGCTGTCAATTGCAGCATGTGCGATACGAAGAACAACTGGCTCAAAAATGGTTGATTCTAGAAGATACTCTGCGTCGTGTTGGGAAATTTTTCAATGTCAGCATTTCCCCTGTTATCCCTTCTCCAAGGCCCTATGGGTACCGGCAGGTTATTCGTATGGGAATCGGGCGGGGACATGACGAATTATTTCTGGGGTTTTTTGAATCAAGGACAACACATTTGTTGCCGGTAGAGTCGTGCTTTCTGGTTGACGAAGATTTCCGAATTGTTCTTGATAGTGTCCGATCCGGACTTCGTTCCATAGCGATAGATGGTCTTAAGTTAGAACATGTAGAAGTTCGGTGGTCTCAATTGGAGAAGGGCTGTCTGCTCGTATTTGGAGGACGAGCCATTATCAAAGAACAGATAGAGCGTGTGTTTCATGCATGTGCTGACATTCCGAATGTGAAAGGATGGATTTATGAATGTGCAGGTGCATCAGAACATGATTCGAGACGTCACCGAAGGCAAGAGCCGATAGTACGAGGCGCGGATCATGTGTGGGAAGACTACGGAGGATTGCGACTCAAGACGGGATTTCGATCGTTTATGCAAGCCAATTGGGACGTCTTTCAATTGTTGGGTCGCACAGTCGTGGATTGGTTGGGCAACGTGAAGGGCAAACGGATCTTGGAGCTGTATGCGGGGACAGGTCCGTTAGGTTTAATCCTCGCGATGCGGGGTGCCCTTGTGACCTGTGTGGAAGGTAACCCCTTTGCCATCCACGATGCTCGAGAGTCGATACGTGTGAACAAAATTTCCGGGTGCCGAGTGCGAATCAGTTCTGTCGAATCCTATCTTCTTACTGTGCAATCTGGGGCCTACGATGTTATTCTCCTGGATCCACCACGAACGGGACTCACTCCAACGGTGATAAGGCAATTAACGGCCCTGCACGTGCCTATATTGTTCTACATTTCGTGTGATGCTGCGTCATTGGCCAGAGATCTGAAATCTTTTTGTGAGAAGGGCTATGAGATTCGCCGAATGCAACCGTTTGATATGTTTCCTCAGACAGCGCATGTGGAAACCTTAGTGGAACTTGTCGTGTCTTCGCCGCGAAAAAACATGACTGAATAGAAAGAGCAGAGCATGACTACGTATCGTGATGCAGGTGTTGATATTGAACGGGGCGACGAATTCGTGAAACGAATTGGTCCGTTGGTGCGTTCGACTTTTCGTCCTGAAGTGATGAGCGATATCGGAGGTTTTGGAGGCTTGTTTCGATTTCCGTCAGAGCGCTATCGCGAACCGATTCTTGTGTCGGGCACTGATGGGGTAGGGACAAAAGTGAAACTGGCCAGAATGATGAATCGCCACAACACCATTGGGATTGATCTTGTCGCCATGTGTGTGAACGATATTCTTGTCAGCGGGGCGGAACCGCTATTCTTCTTAGATTATTTTGCAACGGGGCGTTTAGAGATTGATGTGGCAGAAGCCATTGTTCAAGGAATAGCTGAAGGCTGTCGGCAAGCGGAATGTGCCCTTATTGGTGGAGAAACGGCAGAAATGCCCTCTTGTTATCCTGAGAGTGAATATGACCTGGCCGGTTTTGCCGTCGGCGTGGTTGAGCGATCAGCAATGTTAGGGAAAGAACGCATTCAGCAAGGGGATGTGGTGATCGGAGTGGCCTCAAGTGGCCTGCATAGCAATGGCTATTCATTGGCGAGACGTGTGTTGTTTGAAGAACAAGGCTGGACTCCCGACACGCAGGTGCCGGACGTATCGGAGTTGCTCGGGGACGCGCTGCTTCGGCCAACAACGATATATGTAAAATTGGTAAAAGCCTTATTAGGGAAGAGTCAGCTGCATGGCTTGGCGCATATTACAGGAGGGGGCATCACTGGGAATCTTCCACGTATTCTTCCCGAAGGTTGTGGGGTGGAGATTGCCCGAATGAGTTGGACGACCCCATCTATTTTCACTGTTATCCAACAAGCAGGAAACATTGATCAAGAAGAAATGTTTAGAGTGTTTAATATGGGTATAGGCCTCATCGTTGTGGCTCCTTCTGATGAAGCCGCAAATATCTTAGCGGTCATTCAAGAACAGGGGTTGGCCGGATGGGCGATTGGAGAAATTAGGTCCTGTTCTTCGTCCGATACCAAACTCACATATTCAAATTAGGATGTGTGAAGAATGGCGCTAGCATTAGGAGTCTTGATTTCAGGCCGTGGATCAAATCTCGTAGCGATCCTCGATGCGATTCAGGAAGGAGCACTTGATGCCGCAGTCAAGATTGTCCTGAGTAATAAAGCCACGGCGGTAGGTTTAGAACGCGCGAAGGAACGAGGTATTCCAACGGTTTTTGTCGATGCAAAGCCTTTTGCCAAAGAAGACAACCCACGAGAAGCCTATGATAGGGCTGTTGGAACAGTGCTTCAAGAACATGGCGTCGAATGCGTTGTCTTAGCTGGCTATATGCGGATTGTGACGCCAGTGTTGATTCGCATGTTTCCTTCAAAGATGCTGAACATTCATCCCTCCCTCCTTCCTGCGTTTCCAGGGTTGAATGCCCAAAAACAGGCGCTTGAGTGGGGCGCCAAAGTCAGTGGCTGCTCGGTCCACTTTGTCACTGAAGGTGTGGATGAAGGCCCGATTATTTGTCAGAAAGCCGTCGAGATTGACGAAGAAGATACAGTAGAGACGTTGT
>QIMB01000330.1 GCA_003233615.1 Nitrospirota bacterium | reverse complement strand
AAGAGGCCAGGGTAGATGCCCAATAATAGGGTTCCTGCAATACTCACGGAGATGGCGACTTTGATGGGGAAGGACGTGGTGATGGGTGATGGGTCAGTGGGTTCGTTGATATACATCTTTTTGACGACAATCAGGTAGTAGTACATAGAGATAACAATGTTGATGAGTCCAACAACAAGCAGGGTATACAGCTCTTGGTTCATGGCGGCGATGAACAAATAAATCTTGCCAATAAATCCAGCTAATGGGGGAACTCCGGCTAATGACAACAAAAAGAGGAGCATGGCGGCAGCCAAGAACGGTGACCGTCGATTGAGACCATTGTAGTCTTCGATTTCGTCGCTCTTAATGACACGACTGACCGCAATGATGACGGCGAAAGCTCCTAAGTTCGCAAACATATACGTCAGCAAGAAAAACATGATGGCGTCGCTGCCTTGCTTGGTTCCAACCGCAAAGCCAATCATAATCGTTCCGATTTGTGCGATCCCCGAATACGCCAACAGTCGTTTGATGTTCGATTGGGCGATGGCCACGATATTGCCATAGGTCATCGAGGCAATCGAGGCGACGACAAAGAGTAATACCCACATGGGCTTGAATGAGGCCAATGCCACAAAAAACATTCTGAGCAGAATGGCCAAGGCAGCCGCCTTCGGGGCAATAGACAAAAATGCGGTGATCGGAGTGGGGGCACCTTGATACGTATCAGGAATCCACGCATGAAAAGGCACTGCCCCGATTTTAAACCCTAATGCCGCAAAGATGAGAATGAATCCAATCGCTAATCCATAGCTACCTGATGTCCCAGCCATCTCTGAGAACACCAACGTTCCCGTTTCTCCATACACCAAGCTAATGCCATAGGCTAAAAGTGCAGCGGTAAATATTCCCAGGATGAAGAATTTCAATCCGGCTTCCGATGACCGTTGATCGTCACGAAGATAGGCGACTAAGACGTAAAATCCGAAGGTCGAAAACTCTAAGGTGACAAAGACCGATAAGAGATCGTTTGATGAAGCCATGAACATCATGCCAAGAGCCGACATGAGAACCATGAAATAATATTCACCACGAAAGAAGCGAAATTCCTGCACGTAATCAATGGACATGAAGAGGACCAAGGCCGTTGCGCCCACGATAAGGATCTTGAAAAAAATGGCCATATGATCCAGCACGAACATATCCTTAAAGAGCGTGCCTGTCGTGCCGTTCTGGTCAAAGATGAATAATATGACGGCTGTCACCGTGAGCCCTGCGATACTGGTATATGCCAGTTGTTGATGCGAAATTCGTTTCAGGAAAGAGTCGAGGCCAAGAATGACGCACAACCAGATCGAGAGAAAAATCTCTGGAAGCAATAAGATGAGGTCTGCAACAGATAATGAGAGATTGAAGCTCATGATTTCGTGAGACGTGAGGCGTGAGGCGTGAGGCGTAATGAGAAAGAAAAAATCATTTCTCTGACAAATTCTCTTTGGTATACGTATGGGTTTTTCACGGCAACAGCCCTTGTGTGTTGTGTGTGACTAAGGGTGCGACTTGATTGATGCGGTCTATCATCGGCTCAACGGTTGATTGCACGACTTCATAAAAATGCACAGGGAACAAGCCTAAGATAATGCTGCAAGCGATTAGGAGGAGGAGAGGCATTCGATCGATCCAATTTCTGGCATCAGTCGCATGAGCATATTCCGGATCCAATTCCCCGTAAAACAAGCCTCGCATCATTTTGAACATATAGGCAGCCGTCAGGACGATGCCAAACACGGCCACCACGACTTGGAACGGATATTTTTCCCAACTGCCAACAATAATCATGATTTCTGCAACAAAATTGATGGTACCGGGCATGCCGATAGATGCCATGCAACCAATGATAAATGCTCCAGCAATAAAGGGCATTTTTTGCACGAGTCCACCCAAAGACGGAATGTCTCGTGAATGGGTTTGGTCATACACCCAGCCTGCCATAGCAAACAACATACTCGTGGCCAAAGCATGCGCAAACATATAAATAACGGCTCCGGATAGACTGATATAGCTCAATGCGGCCATGCCCAGGAAGATATAGCCCATATGGCTGGAACTGGAGTAGCCGATCACATATTTTGTGTCATTGGCAAAATAGGACACCAAGCCCCCGTAAATGATGGAGCCAACACAGAGTACGGCTGCCACCCACATCCATTCCCGTGTCGCGTCAGGCAGAATTTCAAAGGCCACACGAATAATGGAGAAATGACCGAGTTTCATTAAGACGCCCGCATGCAACATGCTCGTCGCAGCGGGAGCTGCGGCATGTCCGACCGGCGACCAGGAATGCAAGGGCCAAATCGGGGCGATCGAGGCAAAGCCAATAAAGATCAGAAACCAGATAATGGTGCCCATCGTATCGGAGAATTTGGCTTGTTCCCGCAGGACAACAATGTCAAAGGTATGCAACCCGGACATATGGTAAATGAGCAAGATGCCCATGAGTGCTGTCACCGCGCCGGCTGATAAAAAAAGCGTCAGCTTCATGGCTGCATATTCTTTACTGTTCGAGCCGAAGTTGAAGATGAAATTCACCGAATCACGGAGTTTTCGCCCTTCGGGATCGGTCATAGCCAGGTAGCCTTTAGTATGGCTTCCCCACACACCCAGCAAGAGGTACATCGGCAGCACTGACATTTCGTAAAAGAAATACAGGAAGAACAAATCGAGGGACATAAAGACCCCGATCGTTGCGGCAGCAAGGATCAGGAGGAAAATATAAAATTCCTTGGTCCGGTCTTTGATATGCCACGAGACAAAAACCCCGGCGAACAACAAAATGGCTGAAGCAAAGACCAGCGGACCTCCAATGCCGTCCACCCCGACATAAAAGGCAATGCCCAGTTCATCCGACCAGGCAAATCGCTGAACAAATTGGAATCCGCCTTTTGTGGTGTCGTACGCAAAGAAAATATAAAACGAAGTCAATAGGCTGATACCGGCGGAAATTGCCGCAGTCATCCTTACCATCAATTCCTCTTGGCGAGGAATAAAGATCAAGGCGACCGCCCCGAGAAACGGTGCAAAGAGAATAATTAAGAGAGAATATTCACCCATAAGAATCAGTTTTTCATCACGGTAGGCGGATACGTCAGTTCTTCATATTGAGCTATAGCCGTTCCAGGCTCTAATCGTTCAACCACGGCTTGGACCGATCCATTGATCATCCGCAAAAAGGGAGAAGGATACAAGCCGATCCAAAAAATCATGACAGAGAGAGCCACACCAATAGCCCATTCCCGAGTATTCAAATCAGGGATCACGGCTGGCAGACTGTCTTTCAAGGGGCCAAAGATGGCGCGCTCGTAAAACCACAGAAAATACGCAGCAGCAAAAATCACACCTGTAACGGCAATGGCACCATAGACCCACCATGCTTGAAAGACGCCGAGTAAGATGAGGAATTCGCCAATGAACCCGTTCGTTCCCGGCAATCCAATAGAAGCCATGCCAATAATCAACATGAAGGTGGCGAGCAGCGGCATTTTCTTCGCGAGGCCCGTGCATTCTCGAACATCGGTGTGACCTAATCGTTCGTACATGAATCCAGCTAAGAAAAATAGCCCGGCGGTACTAAAACCTAAGTTGATCATAGTAAGCAGGCTGCCTTGGATGCCTTGGAAATTCAGTGCAAACAATCCGATCACCACAAACCCCAAGTGACTAATGCTGCTGAAGACGAGTAATCGACGAAAATCAGGCTGAATAATCGCAACAATTGCTCCATAGACTACGGCAGCCAGCCCAAGCGTCATGAGGATGGCCACCACGGTCTCATTGCTTGAGGCATCGGGAAGCAAGGGCATGGAAAATCGAAGAAAGCCATAGGTACCCATTTTAATTCCGGCAAACATCACGGACATCTGAATGGGCCCTTGAACGAGAGCATGCGGGAACCAGGAATGAAATGGGAACACAGGCGCTTTAAAGGCCAGGCCAAGGAATATCAACCAAAAAATCAGCAGTTGATCGCTCAGTGCAATGGGCACTGAAAGCAGGTCGATGAAATCAAAACTATAGACCTGTTTGGCTTCAAAATAATTCAGACTCAGGAGGCAAAACCCTACTAACATGAAGACGCTGCCGAGTAACGTATAGAGCACATATTTCAACGCCGCACCGTGGCAGTCTTCTCCAGGTCCCCACAATTTAATCAAGAAATAGCTGGGAATGAGCATGAGCTCCCAAAAGACAAAAAAGACAATCAAGTCGATAGAAGAAAAAATGCCCATGAACGTGGTTTCCAAAGCCAAAATGCTCATAAAAAAGGCTTTGGGGTTCAGCGTCACCGAATCCCAGGAATACAGCACCAGTAGGACCGTCAAAAATGCGGTGAGGCCAAGAAAGAGGACACTAATGCCATCCACAGCCAGATGATAACTTACACCGAGAAAGGGGATCCATTCATGCCGTTCGGAAAACTGCATGGCAGCTGTGTCCGGCACGAAGAACACAAGCATCAACGCGGCGACGGTCATTTCGACTCCGGCAATACCGAGCGTGGCCTTTCGCACAAGCTTCTGATCGTTCAGTCCCCATATGACCAGCGCGCCGAATAAAGGGAAAAATGTCAGAAAGGACAGAATAGGAAAGCTGAATGAAAGTTCTTCTTGCATAGGAATATTTAGTACATGCTGGAGCCAGCGGAGGATGAACCCGCAAACCACAGCACCACGAGATGAATCATAATGGCCAAACCAATGACAATGATTGCGGCATAGTGGTGCACCATCCCGCTTTGCAATTTCCGCCAAGACCAGGCGAGCAGATGATTGCTATATCCGACAACATTGAGCCCGGCATAGATCACATGTTTTTCTGTCCAGGTAATTGCCTCGGCGCTGATATCGGTCCCTTTCCCTATTCCGTTGACGAAACGGTCCAGGACATGTCGATCAAACCAATCCCAAAGCATCCCCAGCTTTTTAAAGGGTTCCACGATGAACCGGTCATAGAACTCGTCCACATAATACTTATTGAGCAAGGTCGTGTAGACTTGGGGAGATTTCTCTGCCCATTGATTGGCCATCTGAGGACGAATCGAATACATGTAATGCGCGAGTCCCCAACCACCTAAAGCAATGGCCACAGCTACACCCATCAATCCCAATAATGTGCCCATTTCCACTGTATGGACTTCTGCTCCCAATGGCGTGGCCACGTCATGTAAAAACCCATGAAACCAGCCATGCTCAGGTGGGACACCAAGAAACCCTCCCACAACCGCAAGCCCGGCAAGGATCATGAGTGGCACAGTCATCATAGGTGGTGATTCGTGAATATGTTTGGCTACGTGCGGCTCGACGCGAGATTGTCCGTAGAAAGTCAAATAGGTCAGTCGGAACATGTAAAAACTGGTCATCAAGGCTGCAATGGCTGCGAGGATATATAAATGATAGTAGCCATGCACAAATGCATGGGCCATGATTTCATCTTTACTCCAAAATCCTGCCAATGGCGGAATACCCGCAATGGCTAACGTTCCGATAAGGAACACTGCGTGAGTGATCGGAATTTTTTTGTAGAGTCCACCCATCTTTCGAATATCTTGTTCTCCGCCTAGTGAGTGTATGACGGCTCCAGCCGATAAAAAAAGCAGCGCTTTAAAAAATGCATGGGTGACTAAATGAAAGATCGCAGCTGTATAGGCGCCGACGCCACAGGCCAAAAACATAAATCCCAATTGGCTTACGGTCGAGTAGGCCAACACCCGTTTTATATCGTTTTGTACAAGCCCAATCGTTGCAGCAAAGAGGGCCGTCAGGCCGCCAATTATGCCAACCGTCGTTAAGGCAATGGGTGCCATATCGAATAACACGTGATTCCGAACCACCATATAGACGCCGGCGGTAACCATGGTTGCTGCATGGATGAGGGCACTGACTGGCGTTGGACCCTCCATGGCATCAGGCAACCATGTATACAACGGCAATTGTGCAGATTTTCCGAATGCCCCGATCAGCAGGCAGATAGTGATGGCCGTGGCCATTTCTGTGGACAATGATGAGGCTTGGGATAAGACCGTGGTGTAGTCGAATGAACCGAAATGGGAAAAGATGAGAAAAACAGCAATTAAAAATCCTGCATCACCGATTCGATTCACCACAAAGGCTTTTGTGGCAGCTTTCCCTGCAGAGACCTTCTCGTAGTAATACCCGATCAATAAATACGAACAGAGTCCTACCCCTTCCCAACCGATAAACATCACCACGTAATTTGACCCCATCACCAGCAGCAGCATTGAGACCATGAAGAGGTTCATGTAGGTAAAGAACCGCGTAAAGCCTTCTTCTCCATGCATATAGCCCACGGAATAGACATGAATCAGGAAGCCAACACCTGTGACCACTAAGAGCATGATCGTTGTGAGAGGATCAATGAGGAAGGCGAGATCGACGGAAAGATTTCCCCCGAAAAACCAGGAGTACGCAATGACGACCCGCGGTTCGGGGTTGGTAAGCACGGAGGCAAAGACGCCTAATGCGCAGAGAAAAGACAAACCGACAGACCCAAACGCTAAGCGTCCAGCCCACTCATGTGAATACCGCGAGCCGAAGAACCCGTTGGCTAACACAGCAATGAGCGGAAAAACAGGGATGAGAAGAACTAGTAAATCAAACACATTACCACTTTAAGACATTAATCTGATCGACATTCGTGGCCATTTTTCTTCGGAAGATCACAATGATAATGGCTAATCCTAGTGAAGCCTCTGCGGCGGCGACCGCAATAATGAACAGCGCTGACATTTGCCCGGCCATAGAATCCAGATAATGAGAAAATGCCACCAGATTAATATTGGCGGCATTCAGCATGATTTCGACGCTCATCAAGACAACAATAAAATTGCGTCGAATGAGTACGCCGATCAATCCTGTCATGAACAGGACGGCGCTTAAGGCAACATAGGCAGAAAGAGGGATCATGGTAACTGTTCTTAGGGTGTTGACGAACTGGCTGGCTCTTGGTTTTCTGCTTTGACGACCGGGGTCTTGGCCAACACGATGGCTCCAATCACGGCACCAAGCAAGAAAACGCCGACAATTTCAAAAAGAAGCAAATAGTCGCTAAACATGGTGATGCCAACCGCATGGCTAGGGCCGGTTTCTAAAATGACGTCCGGCGTTGCCGTCCCCAAGGTGCCGCCAAAAGGCGAGAGCATCAAGAGAATAAACAACTCACCAAGAATGCCTAGGCCTGCAAACAAGACATACGAATATTTCTTATGGAGATGCTGTTCTTCCGTTTTTAAATTCATCAACATCAGAACAAACAGATAGAGAATTAAAATCGCTCCGGCATACACAATAATCTGGACCATGGCTAAGAATTCGGCATTGAGCATGACAAACAGCCCAGCCATATGCAGAAGCAGCGTGAGCAGGGCCAGCGCGCAATGCACGGGGTTCCGTAGAGACACAGTCAAGACCGCTGCCACCAGCCCGACCGTGGCAAAGTAAATAAAGAGAAGCCACATCATGGGTTGGGGTTAGAGACCTCCTCGGTGCTTTTAATTGAGACAGGAAAGTGGTAGCGGTAGGCCTGGCTCTCCTCACCTTCCTTCTCTTGGTTGTGCGCATATAAATATTTTTTGGCATCATCGAGATGCCGCTCTCCTATTTGATATAAGCGGTCTTTGTCGAACATGAGTGTGCGTTTATCATGGGTCGAATATTCATACATTTTGGTCATGGCCAACGCATTGACAGGGCAGGCTTCCACGCAGTATCCGCAAAAGACGCATTTCGTGATATCGATAAAAAATTCGCTAGCATAGCGTTGTAAAGGTAGTGATTTATCTTCTTCGCTGATGACTTTGATGCAACG
>QIMB01000166.1 GCA_003233615.1 Nitrospirota bacterium | reverse complement strand
CATTGTTTCGCGAACCCTTAGACAAATCTTTGTAGTCTTTTGGGACTTCTGGTATACTTTTTTGTAACACTTTGTCAGGTTCCACCGCCTTGTTTCTGTTGACAACCAACAGCCACAAGGCGGATGTAGTCGGCGACTCATCTTATCTATCCTCTGAACCAATCCTGTGGTTTTCTGGCCCGATGCGAACCATGCGACCGAGTCAGGCTAGACCGCAATTCTCTGTGTTTCCAGTTCACCGTAGCTTCAATCAACACACGAACACGCAAGACATCATCCATTCTTTATGTTGATACTGACACATTCGGAGAGATCGACCTCAAAGATATTCGATAATGCTTAATCTCCTCCGTCGTTACTTTTCTCAAGATATCGCCATCGATCTAGGCACTTCGTCAACTCTTATTTATATCAAAGGAGAAGGCATTGTCTTAAACGAACCGTCTGTCGTGACGATTGAGGTGAATTCTAAAAAAATTCTGGCTGTTGGGGCAGAGGCCAAGAAAATGGTGGGACGGACACCTGGCAACCTTGCTTCCATCCGGCCTATGCGTGATGGCGTCATTGCTGACTTTGGCATGGCAGAACGCATGCTTCGGTACTTCATCCAAAAAGTTCATCAACGAGGGATGCTTGTCCGTCCACGCATCATTATCGGTGTTCCCTCGCGGATTACCCAAGTCGAACAACGGGCTGTGAAAGAGTCTGCTGAATTGGCTGGAGCTCGAGAAGTCTATCTCATTGAAGAGCCAGTCGCTGCAGCGATTGGAGCAGGTCTTCCCATTACCGAACCCTCAGGCAATATGGTCGTTGATATTGGTGGTGGCACAACCGATGTAGCTGTTATCTCTCTTGGTGGCATCGTATATAGTGAATCCGTTCGTATCGCTGGTGACAAAATTGATGGGGCGATCATGAGCTATCTGAGACGAGAATATAGTCTGTTAATCGGTGAGCATATGGCCGAACGCATTAAAATAGAAATTGGGTCTGCATATCCGCTCGCCGAGAAAAAGCAAATGGCTGTCAAAGGCAGAGATGTTGTGTCCGGAATTCCACGAACAATTTTTATTGATGACACTGAGATTCGGGAGACCTTGCAAGACTGTATTACGACTATTGTGACTGCTGTGCGCGTTGCCTTGGAACATACGCCACCTGAATTGGCAGGAGACATCATTGACCGGGGCATTGTCCTCACCGGCGGCGGGTCCTTACTGCAGGGCATAGATAATCGATTGCGCGAAGAAACGGGCTTGCCGATTGTCACGGTTGATGAGCCGTTAAGTTCAGTCGTGTTGGGCGTTGGACAAACACTGGAAGAACTCAGTCTACTTCGAAAAGTCTCAACGCAATCTAGGTTGAATCCCTAAACGCTGTTCCCTCCTCATGCCTCGATCTGTACATACCTCATTGCCCATCGCCAGGATCCTCCGCCGTATACTCGTGGGGGGGAGCATTCTCTTTTTGTGTCTTCTGCTATTTGTGCCGCGGCAATCACAAGAGTGGCTTGGACAGGTCGGAGGCCCCTTTGCCATGATCCTTGAAGGCCCCTTGCAAGTCGTGGCTAGTATCCAACATACGGTGGGAGACACCTGGAGCCAATATCTTGCCCTCCAACAGGTCTGGGAAGAAAACCAGAGCCTGAGATCACAGCTTCAAGAGTTGCAAGGAGAACAGAACCGCCTTCGGGAGCAAGCTATTCTCGCCAGGGATTTCGAAAAACTCTTGCAATATCAAGCCACCGCTCCCATGACTACTCTGTCCGCTCATATTATCGGACGCAATGCCTCCAATTGGTATCGAGCCTTGATCATTGATAAGGGCGCCCAGGACGGGATCCATGCAGAAATGGGAGTCATCACGGTTGCGGGTGTGGTTGGTCGAGTGGTCCGCGTGAACCCGACGACCTCGATTGTGCTCCTTCTCTCAGACCCCAACGTGGCCATTACCGGCATGATTCAAACCAGCCGGGACGAAGGCATTATTCAAGGAACACCACAGGGGAATATTCACATGAAGTACCTTCCTCCACTTTCTCCGGTCACAGTTGGTGATGCCATTGTGACATCAGGTCTCACGGATGATTTTCCACGGGGACTTCACATTGGTCACATTCGGCAGATCACGAAAGCCACCGCGGACTTGTTTCAATCTGGAGAAGTGACGCCAATTGTCAATTTTTCAAAGCTTGAGGGGGTGTTAGTGATTACGTCGTTCCAGCCTCCCATATCGGCAGAATCTTCACCGTCGACAACAACCCTTCCTGCGCCGTAACGTGTGCTATGCATGTCGCTTTTCAATTGATGCTGTGCGTTGCCACTGTCGTGGCTCAAGCCACCCTCAATTCATTCTTGTCTATCAACAATGTCTATCCAGACCTCTGCTTAGTCTTGGCATGCCTCGCGGGATTTTTCTCGAATGAATATAAAGGCTCAATCATCGGACTCACTGTTGGGTTCCTTCAGGATCTTTTGACGCCGGGAGGGATTGGCCTCAATATGATTCTCAAAGGTCTAGCAGGATACCTGGCTGGTATGACAACATATACGATCTCGACCGTGACAACTTCAGCTGTTGTGATTGTTGCAGTGGCGCTTTCCTTAGGATGTGGATTGGCCTCCCTTATCGTCGCCTATCCAGCTCTTAATGGATCTGAAGCCTTTCATGTCATTTCTTGGGTACTGGTTCCACAAGCCTTGTATAACAGCGTCTTAGCTGCAGGATTTTTTTGGCTCACACACACAGTTCGACAGTCGTTTGGTATGGTACACTTTGTTCAAGGTCGCCGCTAAGAGACAGCCTGAGATGAGTGAACGTTACGAAGGAGGGTGAAGGGAAAAGTGAGACGGTAGAAGTGCAAAGGGAAGAGTACAGACAGAGCATGAAAAAGGAAACTTGCTGGTCCGGCCTCTTTTGCTTCTCATTTCTCCATTGTTACTTTTGCCTTCTTGTACTGTTCAGTCTCATCTTGGACAAGCTCTTCACACACTGAAATGACCTATCGTCATGTTTGATACCTCACAACAAGCGAACGAATTGGCCGATATTCAAAGTCGACTGATTTTCGTCAAAGTCGGCCTACTCATGATCTTGGTCTTATTGGGCTTGAGACTCTGGCAATTACAAATTCGTGATGGAGTCTATTATCAAGATTTGTCCAGAGATAATCGGACGAGATCCATTGTTGTCGAACCAGCCCGCGGCCTCCTCTACGACCGGAATGGAGAACTCCTCGCGAATAATATTCCAAGCTTTCAGTTGTACGTTTCGTTAGAAGATGTTCAAGATCGCGAGGATTTGCTCTTGAAGCTTCCCGAATATCTTGATGTGGATATTCAGGGCATTTCAGAAAAATTGAGTACAAAACGGAGACGGGGTCGAATTAAACTGAAGAGCGGTCTGACTCTCAAGGAGGCTGCGTTGATCGAATCACATCGAATTGAATTGCCCGGCGTGGCGATCCAACCTGAGTATCAACGGAACTACCCACTCGGAGCCTATGCCGCACATGTGATTGGGTATGTAGGAGAAATATCGGAATCACAGCTGAAAGAACCAGAATTCCTTGATGTGCAAGCTGGTCGGACCATTGGTCAATACGGCGTCGAGCAAACACTCGATTCCCATTTATTGGGTGAGACGGGACGCAAAATCATTGAAGTCGATGTCTTTGGCTATCCCAAACGATCCCTATCCACTCGGCCTCCATTAGCTGGCAATGATCTGTATTTAACGCTCGATATACGCTTACAGCGATTGGCAGAAGATCTGCTTGGAGAGGAATCGGGAGCCATTGTGGCGTTAGATCCTTGGAATGGCGATGTACTGGTGTTAGCGAGCCAACCCGGGTTTAACCCCAATGATCTCTCTGGAGGCATTAGCCAACATGCGTGGCAACAATTACTCCAAGATTCCCAGCATCCACTGACGAATCGAGCCATTCAAGGCCAGTATCCTCCCGGTTCAACATTTAAAATTATCATGGCAGCGGCTCTCTTGGGTACGCACACGATGAAAGCCAGTGATTCGCTCACTTGCCGCGGGACGTTTCCATTCGGGAAACGAGTGTTTCGTGATTGGAAGCGTTGGGGCCACGGTACTGTTGATTTAACGAAAGCCATTGCCGAATCCTGCGATGTGTATTTTTATAAGATAGGGCATAAGCTAGGCATCGACACCATGGCTACATATTCTCGACTATTTGGATTAGGGGAAAAAACAGGAATTAATTTGTCGTCGGAACGATCAGGCTTAGTGCCCTCTACGGAATGGAAGAAAAAAAATAGAGGAGAGCCTTGGTATCCTGGCGAAACAATTTCTGTTGCCATTGGACAAGGCTTCTTGTCTGTGACACCTATTCAAATGGCAAAAGCTATTGCCATTGTGGCAACCAATGGACAAGTTGTACAACCGCGGCTTCTGAAATCCGTTCGACTCAGGCGGACTGGGAATCTCAAAGAAGAACCACTGCCAGTAACTCAGCGCGTGCCACTATCACCTGAAATTTTTTCACAAATCAAAAAAGGTTTAGCTGCGGTGGTGACCAAAGGCACCGCCAGGCGAGCGCAATCAGATATCGTGAGCATTGCGGGAAAAACGGGGACCGCCCAAGTCATTGCCCTGAAAGAGAAGGGAGATACAGCAGAAGTGCCCAAAAAACATCGTGATCATGCCTGGTTTGTGGCATTTGCCCCTGTTGAACAGCCAAAGATTGCCGTAGTCGTTATTGTCGAACATATGGGACATGGAGGATCGGCTGCTGCTCCATTGGCCAAAACCTTAATTGAAGCCTATATGAACGTTGAGAATTCCCAACACACCGGATCGTTGTAAGAACGCTCACCCCTATTATCTGTACATACGACGATAACCATGAAGCCATTCATGAATGACAATGTGAACCGCCGCGGGTTGGACCCATTTGATTGGTGTTTTTTAGGCATCATCGCCGCCATCATCTCCATAGGAATCCTTTCTATCTATAGTGTCACAAATTCAGCCTCATCGCCGCGATTCCCTATCTATCTGAAGCAGATAACGTGGATGGTCGTCGGAAGTTTAGCCTTCCTCGTTGCAGCAGGTATTGACTATCACAAATTTGCGAGATTCTCGTATCTGATGTATGGAGTTGGACTCGTCTTACTCATTATTGTCTTAATAAGTGGAAAAACGAGTCGAGGCTCTCAACGTTGGATCCCGCTTGGTCCATTCATGATGCAGCCCTCAGAGTTCATCAAGATACCACTCATGCTCACCTTAGCCGCCTACTACAGCGCGACCAGCCGTGAAGGGTGGCTGCGACGACTGATTATTCCCGGACTCATCGTTCTGCCAGGATTTTTGCTCATTCTCAAACAGCCAGATTTGGGAAGTAGTTTAGGATTCTTGTCGATCTTTCTGGTCATTGCGCTCACTGTGGGCATGAAATCCAAAGCCTTTGGGTTTATCGTGTTGGCCGCATTGATGTTATTTCCATTTGTATGGGGTGGAGTGTGGGGATCCTTGCATGGGTACCAACAAGATCGAATTCTGAGTTTCGTTGACCCCAGCTTAGATCCGGGTGGAAAAGGCTATCATGGCCTTCAGTCACGTATTGCCATTGGTTCTGGCCAGTTGCTGGGCAAGGGTCTTTACGGTGGAACGCAAACGCAGTTTAAGTTTTTACCCGAAGGTCACACCGACTTTGTGTTTGCGGTCTTTGCTGAGGAATGGGGGTTTTTGGGATCGCTGATCATTTTATCGTTGTATGCCATCGTATTCTTAATGGGACTGGAAATTGCTTTCAACGCCAAGGATATTATGGGAGCTCTTCTCGCTGTCGGTGTCATAGCCATGCTTGGATTTGGTGTCATTGTCAATATTGCCATGACCTCCGGCCTGGCTCCCATCGTAGGAATCCCTCTCCCACTCATGAGTTATGGAGGAAGTGCCATGGTTGTGAATCTCACAGCACTCGGCCTCTTGCTCAATGTGAAGCGAAGACGCCTTTCGCTTGTATAGTAATTGTTCAATGCGATAACCCGACTGGGGATTCACGTAGGGACTTGGACGATACTCATACACCATCTCACTTCCACCTTAAGGACATTTTTGATCGATTCTCATTCACACAATCCTCAAAATAATCCAACTATTCGTGAGGTTGCGCTCGATCAAACCAACCAAATCTGACCTCAACCTGAAAGCGATCTTGGTATATTGGTATTGTCCAAGTCCTTTCACTCAAGATGTGTTATTCTAATAAAGTCGTTGAAATTCGAATACTACCTACGTAATATTGTCGGTGCCAGATAACATGAAATGTCTACAGAAATACGACCACACAATAATACAACAGATTATTCATCTTAGGGAGTAGGAACACGCCTCAGAAGGACGTCGCAATCCAAC
Organism: Nitrospirota bacterium; assembly: GCA_003233615.1. Lineage (GTDB taxonomy): Bacteria > Nitrospirota > Nitrospiria > Nitrospirales > UBA8639 > Nitrospira_E. Next base: position 1,490 of record QIMB01000166.1, on the reverse strand, counting down.
CGAAATTTGTGAGCACCAGCCAAATGAGTGGTTGAATGAAAATCTGCATCAACCCTCGACGGAAAGTGAAAGACAGATAACTGTCTTTCTCTTCCCCTGGACCACAAGCTATTTGCACAGAGCAGGACTGGCTCGCTCGACCTTCTGCGTACGTAAGGAGATATCTATGGGATCAGAAATTGCTATCAGTGTGACGCGAGAAGAAACTCGTGTTGCCGTACTAGAAAATCGAGTCGTCACGGAACTTTTTGTGGACCGGCCTCGGAAAAAAGATTTTGTTGGAGATATTTACAAAGGAAAAGTGATCAAAGTCTTACCAGGTATGCAGGCAGCCTTTGTGGACATTGGATTAGATCGAGCTGCCTTCATACACGTATCGGATCTTTCCGTTGACACAGAACCTGGCGATACACTCGTGGATAGCGAAGAGGACGAGCCGAGTTCTGACATGCCACGTCCTCGACGCCAGACTGCTCGACCCATTGAAAGCCTATTGGCTGAAGGACAAGAACTTCTTGTTCAAATATCGAAAGGACCCATTGGAACCAAAGGGCCTCGGATTACCACCTATGTATCCCTTCCTGGACGGTTTTTAGTGCTGATGCCCAATGTCGATCATGTTGGAGTTTCCCGACGGATCACCCATGACGAAGAACGCCATCGCTTAAAAGACTTAATGCGCCGTATCCGAAAACCGGAGTATGGCTATATTGTCCGAACAGTGTGTGAAGGTGTGCCTGAAGAAGATTTAGTGTCTGATACCAAATTTCTCACAGCTTTGTGGGAAGACACGCTGAAAGCGGCCAAACGTCAACCTGCACCCTCTCTCCTCCACACCGATCTGTCTCTTCCTCTTCGTATTGTCCGCGACCTGTTCACCCAAAAAGTCGATCGATTATTAATCGACACCAAAACCGGATTCGATGAAATCAAAGACTTTGTACGACGATATCTTCCAGAACAGGCATCCCGTGTCCATTTTTACGATAAGAAACAAGAAGGTCTATTTGACCACTTAGGCATCGAAATGGAAATCACCCGTGCGCTCAGTCGAAAAGTTTGGCTTAAATCCGGAGGACATATTGTCATCGACCCGACAGAAGCCATGACAGTGGTTGACGTGAATACCGGCCGATTTGTTGGGAAACGCAATCAAGAAGAAACTATTCTCAAAAATAATCTAGAAGCAGCAAAAGAAATTGGCTATCAAGTAAAATTACGCGGTATTGGCGGAATTATTGTGATTGATTTCATTGATATGGAACGCGAACGGAATCGAGAGAAAGTGTATCAGGCGACGGTGGAGGCCATGGCCAATGATAAAGCTCAAACTCGCATTTCACGTATTTCCGATCTCGGGCTGATAGAAATTTCTCGCGAACGCGTGAGGGAAGACCTCCTTCGAACGTTGTCAGAAATTTGCAATGAATGTGAGGGCCGAGGCTATACGAAATCCACGATGACAATAGCCTATGAAATTTTCCGGGACA
>QIMB01000346.1 GCA_003233615.1 Nitrospirota bacterium | reverse complement strand
TTGATAGGTGTTAGAAAGAGAGGCAAACTAAGGTGAAGTGAGGTGAATCAGGGTGAAGGGAGATGAAGTGGCAATCAGTGTTTATGCAGGTAGGGAAAGGGGATTGCCCATGTTTACTAGTGTTTGGGCAACCCCCCTTGAATTGATTCGTAGTCAAGTACTCTATCCAATTGAGCTACGGGCGCATGATGACGATGAGGCAAATAATTGTGCGAATTAGTCCAAGAGATGGCTCTTTATACAGGTCCATCTCTTTTTTCGTCAACTCCACGACGTATTTCTCGTTGACCTGATCGATTCATATAGTGAAACAATAATCGTTTGATCAAGATGATACCGAACGAGAACGGAGAAAAGCACTATTGAATGGCAGGAATGGGTTCCGCCACGTAGGGGTCGCGAAATAAGAACTTCCCAGAATTCGCGCCTGGATTTTGGCCGGATTGGGTCGATCTGAGGAAGCACAATCGCACAAGTGTATCAAAGACCTACGCTGAGGATTGAGCAAATGTAGATCGATCAAGATGACCTGAAGGTGGGATGTGAAAATGGGAAGTTCTTATTTCGCGAGCTCTTAGGTTGGTGCAGGCTCATTGATGGCCTGTTCAAGGAGGTCTAACACTTTTTGAATGTCTTCAGGCTTGCCAAGGCTCACCTGGAAAAATGCTGACATGTCAGGAATGCCTTCGCTAATGCGCTTGGCCACTTCCATGACGCCTTCAGAATCAATGTCTAGAAATTCATGAGACGCATCAATGGCCGTTTGGATAGCTATCTCAGTCTGAGGATTGCACCACATATCAGCCAACCGGCCGGATAACGCGACACACATAATGGTTAACCGAGAAGCTTCATCCTCAAACGACGCGAGGGATGACTGATGACTGCCTCGTACTGCCTCTCGTAAGATTTCAGGTAATTCCCAAGTCTCAGCCAACCACGCCCCAATTTCACAATGATCGGTTTTCCAGCGACCCTGTTCCAACTCCTCGAGAGCGTGATGGTCCTGATTGGCTTTTTGATACATCACACCATATTCATTGCCAAACGCTTCGCTCATCACCAGCACACCTAAATCTTGAAGCAACCCGGCTAAGAAAATTTCTTCTTCATTGATAACGCGGACTCGCTTGGCTAAAATTTTTGCGGCCAGACTTGCCAAAATACATCGATGCCAAAAGTGCGTATGATCGAAGGCCTCTCCACCTTTTTTCCGCAAATCGCGGTACAGAGAAAAACAGAAAGCAAGCGTGGCAATGGCATTCATGCCCAAAAGCGTCACTGCATGCGTCACTGTGGTCACCTTATGTCGGCTTCCACCATAAAAACTCGAATTCGCCACATTTAAAAGTTTCGCGACAAAAGATGGGTCTTTGCTGATGACCTCACCTACTTGTTGCGCACTCGCCTTATCATCTCGACACATTTGCAAGACTTGCAAAGGCAACGCAGGTATGGCGGGAAGTGTTTTACAATTCTTGATACGTTGGAGGATCTGCGGATCCATGCGTGGTCAATTCTTTCTCATAGTTGATATCGCTATCTTGTAGTGCTCAGGCAGGTTCGGTCACATTGAAAAAATCAAGCTTCAGCTGATAAGACCTCTGTTCAACAAGACTGTACTGATTTTATCGGATCTTACAACACTGACTTGAGGAAGGAACAACACCTGGCAAGAAGTAATGATAACGTAACACAACACAGTGAATTTCGCGATAAAAATGTAGAGGAAACCCTTTGATCTATTGAGTAAAATGGAGAAGGTCGAAGTGAGAAAGAAAAGAGGCAGAAACAGTAAGACGCTTCTTCACTTTTCCCTTCTACCGTCGCCCTTTGTGACCATCCCATAGAGCGTAGAGGGAGTCGCATCGTGGATGGAGATCGACACAAGTTCCCCAGGAAGGCCATTTAGAGACTCCTTTGGCCACACGACGGTCACATTATGTTCGGTATGGCCCATCCATTGTTGATCAGATTTTTTCGCGTCCCCTTCAATCATCACTTCAACCTCACGGCCAATCCAGGCTTGGTTTTTCTGAAGGGAAATCTCTTTTTGCAATTCAATGATTTCGTTTGTCCGATATCCCTTCACCTGCTCAGAGACATCGTCAGGGAATTTTCTCGCGGCAATGGTATGCTTGCGTTCAGAATATTTAAAGACAAACGCCGCTTGGTATTCCATCTCTTTCACCAGATTATAGGTATCGTGGAATTCCTCATCTGTTTCACCACAAAATCCGCAGATAAGATCGGTCGTCAAGACAATCGGGCCTTTTTTCAAGATGGCTTCTACAAGCACGAGATATTCACGACGGGTATATCCTCGCCCCATGCGTTCTAACATGCGATCATTCGCGGATTGCAGGGGTAAATGAATTTGGTTGCAAATGATTGGATGCTGGGCAACCGCTTCAAGCAAGGCCGGTGGAAAATCTTTGGGGTGCGGTGAAGTAAATCGTACACGGTGAAGACCCGGCACATCCGCGACCGCAACAAGCAATCGCGAAAAATCCCAGGCACCGGATCGATAGGAATTGACATTTTGCCCCAACAAGGTGATTTGTCGTACTCCTTGACTGACTAGCCGCTTGACCTCTTCAAGAATCCCTTCCGGGTCCCGCGACCGTTCTCGTCCCCTCGTGTACGGCACGACACAGAACGAACAAAAATTATCGCACCCTCGCATCACGGCAATCCAGCCATTCACTCCATCACCTCGATCAGGAACGATCTGGGAATAGGTTTCATATTCGGACAGGTCGACCGCAAGCCCCCGTCGTTGATGTTCCAACGCATTGGTCAACAAATCAGGCAACTGCCGATACGCATCAGGTCCGACAAGCACATCGATCCATGATCGTGAATCCAGCAATTCTTGTTTCAGGTTTTGAGCCATACAGCCTAAAACGCCGATGACTAACCCTCGCTCTTTTTTCCGGGCTTTATACCGAGCCAAATGTCCATAGAGTCGATTGTGGGCATTCTCCCGAATAGCACAGGTATTAAACAAAATGATATCGGCTTCTTCATCTACGGGAGTAAATTGAAACCCCCTCGCTTTCATGATCGACCGCACCAATTCAGTGTCATATTCATTCATCTGACACCCAAAGGTTTCCATGTAGATCTGATACCCGCGCTTCGCTGTCACAGACGATTCAGCTTTGAGACGTTGAGGGAGGAGTAAGGGCATATCGCTCATACGTTTCTATTCTTGAATAACCACAAGTTCTTGATGGGCGTGATGAGACTGTATAGGGGTGCTCCCTGGCGGTGGATTGAGAAGACCCATCACCCGATCAGTCATGACCCCTGTGGCCACAACCGATTGTATCGTATTTTTCAGGTCCAGGGAGGAACGCACATCAACTCGAAGATAATGGTCAGTCAGACCCGTCCACGTCCCATTCACCTCTTCTTCAAATAGAACAGTCAACTCTCGACCCAAAAATCGCTGTTGGAAGGCCTTCCGTTTTTGCCATGACAGTTCCCGAAGAATTCGGCTGCGCTCTTTGATTACGCTGGGAGGCACCTGACCCGCCATCTTGGTGGAGGCTGTCCCAGACCGCGGGGAATAGCTAAATACATGTACATAGGCAAAGGGCAAGCCTTGGATGAACGCGAGCGTATTTGCAAATTCCCGTTGGCTCTCTCCAGGGAAACCCACCATGACATCTGTACCAAAACACACATCAGGAATCATGGAACAGGCCAATTCCATGGCCGCTTGATATTCCTGAATAGAATACCGCCTATTCATGGCTTTCAAAATTGTGTCGTCTCCGCTTTGCAACGGAACATGGAGGAAACGACACAACCTATGCGATGACGTCATGTATTCCAGAAGCCCATGGGGAATTGTCGTTGGTTCAATGGAAGATATCCTGATACGTTCCAAGCCCCCGATGGCTTCCAACTGTGCAATTAAGCCTAAAAGATCAACGTTGCGATCTTGATATTGACCAATGTTGACGCCAGTCAGCACCAATTCTCGATGGCCTTTCTGGACAAGCGCCTCAGCCTCACGAACGGCATCATCAACGAACCGACTTCGCTCCCGCCCCCTCGCAAAAGGAATCAGACAAAACGCACACATAAATTGGCACCCATCCTGAATTTTCACATTGGCTCGAGTCGTCGAATACTCGCCGACCCCTTCAAGTAAAAAATTATCAGGGTCCATGCGCTCATGATGAATACGCGGCACAGACTGTTTCATGTGTGTCGGAACCGATGGCACCAGGTCGGGCAGCTGCATTTTAAATTGATTGCCAACAATCAAATCGATGCCTTCAATCTGACGAAGCACCTCTAGGCCAGTCTGGGCATAACATCCTGTCACAGCCACAAAGGCCTGTGGAGATTGACGGAGAGTCTGGCGAACCAGTCGACGACAATCCGCTTCTGCTCCTTCTGTCACTGTGCACGAATTGAGAATCAAGATATCCGTTTCCTGACCATATTCCACGGGTATGAACCCACGGCGCCGGAATCCATCCTTCAGAAGAGCCGTTTCGGCTTGATTGAGACGACAGCCAATTGTCGAAAAAGCCACTCGCGGTTGTTGCGTCGTCAATGGAGCCATAGTGTCGAGATTATAGAGAAGCCATTCCTGGACAACAAGATCGAGAGGACAACGGTTCCCATTTCTTGAGGAACATGTTACTATTTTTCTTGATTGATCCACACTCGACAACAGCTTGAATCTCGATTGAGATCTGGACCCACAACTTTTGCATACCCCGTGTGTCTGGTCACAAGACTATCAGTGCCTCGTATTCCCTGATATTTATATTGAGGACAACCATCTCTCCCCACCTATTCTCACCCTTACCTGGCTAATGCCATGACCGGCTTTGGCAGACTCCTCATCTCCCGCTTCACGGGCATTCGTCTGCTGCCTGGACAGGTCGTAGCTTTAGCAGCAATGGGACTGATCATTCTGGGAGCCTGTTTCCTGTTGCTCCCTTTTGCCACGAAACCTGACGTCAATCTGGGTTTCATCGACGCGCTGTTTACCGCCACGTCTGCTGTCTGTGTCACCGGTCTGATTGTCATGGATACCCCGCAAGATTTCACGGCCTTTGGGCAGGGAGTCATTCTACTGCTGATTCAAATTGGCGGGTTAGGCTATGCCTTGATGGCCACCATGATTCTCTTAATCTTAGGACGTCGCTTGGGGTTACGCGACCGCATGATGCTTTCAGAAACGATGAGCACCATGGATATGCAAGGACTCGTGCGATTTGTGAAGCTGGTGACGCTCATTACTATTTCACTGGAAGGCATTGGCGCGATTCTGCTCACCCTTCGCTTTGCGATAGATCACGATTGGGGAACTGCGGTGTATTACGGCATCTTCCATGCAATTTCGGCGTTTAACAATGCCGGGTTCGCCTTGTTTTCTGACAGTCTTGGATCGTTCCAAAAAGACTGGTCGATTAATCTCATTGTCACCACATTAGTCATTCTTGGGAGCATTGGGTTTCTCGTGTTTGAAGATATTCGCGACAATATTCGCGGCCATCGATTTCGTCTCACCACACACACCAAGCTTGTATTGGTGACGACAGGAATACTCATTGCACTCGGAACCTTTGGCCTTGCCATGCTAGAATGGAACAATCCGGCCACATTCCAACCCTTATCTGTGGGTGAGGCATTCACCGTCTCCTATTTTCATGCCGTCTCGCGTACCGCAGGATTTACAACCATCGATTTGGGAGGGATGCGAGAACCCACACTCTATTTCTTACTCTTGTTAATGGCTATCGGCGGATCACCAAGCAGCATGGCAGGAGGGATTAAAACCACGACGATCGCCATTGTCGTGTTGACCATTTGGAGCCTGCTTCGACGAGATAGAGACGTGGAAGTCTTTCACCGGCGTATTCCTCCAGACCTGATTACCCGGGCCCTGTGCCTCACAATCATGGCCCTCGCCCTCATTACGGGCATGACCTTGCTGCTCAGCTCTACAGAGTCTCAACCTTTTTTATCGCTCATGTTTGAAGTGACGTCCGCCATGGGCATTGTCGGTATGTCCTTAGGAGACGGAGATGCCCGGAGTTTATCTGCACTGCTGACAGATTTCGGGAAAGTCATGATCATGTTTTCCATGCTACTCGGGCGGTTCGGCCCTCTGATGATTGGGCTCTTTGCCGTCCAAACCTCGGTTCACAAACGCTATCGCTTCGCCCAATCACGTGTCGTTATAGGATAAACCGAAACGTATCAGAAGTATCCTTACGCAATTCGACGTTGGAGAAAGAGAATAAAGACTGCGAGCGTCGGAAGAGGGAAAATGATATAGGGCAGTAACCATACCCACACATTTTTCCCTCGTACTCGAGCCTGATCAATCATCCAAACAAAAATCCATATGACCAAGAGAATATAGTTCGCCGTAATCCATTGAGTCGTCCGGACATGTAACTGACTCTCAGCCGCACCACCGTTCATAAAGAAAAAGATACCCTCTAATATCACGAAAGCCACGAAGAGCCCGATTACCAATTGTTTATTCCACACATACATCGTCCCACTCCTTGGTGAAAATAGAATGAAAGCCCAAGAACATTTGCTGATTGCTCACCGTCACTCCCTCTTCCACACCATTGAAGAATCCGAGACGTTATATCAAAAGATACCTTCTAACGTCCTGGCCTCCCCATTTCCTGATCACTCATCTGGCTTAATCCATCGGACAATACTGATTTTCAGCCTCATATCCTCCTGATCTGATTATTTTTCTACTGCAAATATGCCTACCAAATTTTTGTGGATGTGAATAACGTGTAGCCGCCAAGATTATCCTGTTGATAACGTGTCGAATTTCACTCAGAAACCCGCATCAATATTCATGTTTTTCATACCCACAGGTTTTGCACAGAAATCCCCATCTCTCAAGCAATTTCTACAATATTTAGTATTGACAATTTTTATCATCCTCTATATATTGTGGTCCATTGGTTTCAACCAATTATTTCTTTGGGTCTTATTTTTTCTATTTTCTCTGTCGTTTTCTGGTTTGTATGAGGCTTGTGAATTTCTACATTACAGAGGTCTTTTTAAGGTTCCCGTAGACCGTGAAACGTGCCTCTTCGGGGTAGGTCATTTGGAATTGGCATGACCCTATGCCATTTTCTTTTTCCCAGAACCCACCAAGCCAATTGCCCGCAACCTGGCAGTTTCAGAAAAGCAGAGAACGCAAGTGAAAAAATGATCGTGACCGAAGAAATACCCCATCCTGTTGTCATGTCTTCAAAAGGAGACTTCTCATGAAAATTGCACGTCGCTTTACAAAAACTGGCGAAAGCCCCTATAAATCCATTCCCTTTTCTTCTCGATCTTCAGAAATTAGAAATCCTGACGGTTCAACGGTCTTCCATCAGGATAATATTGTTGCTCCAGAGCATTGGTCTCAATTAGCTATTGATATTTTAGCCCAAAAGTATTTCCGAAAAGCCGGTGTGCCACAATTTGACGATGCAGGCACTCCGCTCCTCAACGAAAAGGGCCGGCCTCTTCTTGGTGGTGAACGAGATGCTCGGCAGGTCTTTCACCGATTAGCAGGATGTTGGACTAAATGGGGCAACACACACCAGTATTTTGACTCGCCCGAAGATGCCCAGACCTTTCAAGATGAACTGAGCTACATGTTGGCCTGGCAAATGGCTGCTCCCAATTCCCCTCAATGGTTCAATACAGGATTGCACTTTGCCTATGGACTATCTGGCCCCTCACAAGGCCATTACTACGTGGACCCCAATACCCATCGCGTGAAACAAGCCCGCAACGCCTACGAACGGCCGCAGGTCCATGCCTGTTTCATTCAATCGATTTCTGACGATTTAGTGAACGAAGGCGGGATTATGGACCTCTGGGTTCGTGAGGCCCGATTATTTAAATATGGCTCAGGCACAGGGACCAATTTCTCGAAACTTCG
>QIMB01000464.1 GCA_003233615.1 Nitrospirota bacterium | reverse complement strand
AATACTCCTTCTCTAGTTCTATGGCTTCCTTATAGCGCCGTGCAATCAAATCGATGTCCTTTTTCAATGTGGCGATACCTTTTGTACTCTTCTTCTGAAACGCGTGCAGGACATAGAGCCGCGTTCCAATTTGTACGGCATAGACCAACCGATAGGTATTTGTTTCAAAGTCGTCTTTAATTTCAAATACTCCACTGGCAATGCCTTTAAAGGGTTTTCCATGCGGCGGCATCTCACCTTTCTGGGCAAAATATAACTCACCACCCATTTGTTTTTGCACGTCTTCCGGCATTTTCTTGAGTTGCTTTTTACTGTCACCTATCCATACAACAGGTCGTATCGTGCTATTTTTGGACAAATGGATTTTCCTTAACTCATTTAATGGTATTACAATTTTGTAATAATTTCAAGAAAAACAGTAAAGTCAGGCAGTTATGGATCAGGAGTTACCTAGAATACTAACCCAGTGGCCTGAAGAACTTGGTTCCATTCTTCAAGAGTTTCGAACAAGTGGTTCGAACTTTCTCCTCGAGGGCGCACCATTCCTTTCTAGACCCTTCAAAATTTTGTTGCCCTAGGTTTTTACCCTATCGAGATTTCTGGCGGTGGCCGTAGAGGAGGGTGACGTTGATGCGGCGGCTTTCATAGTTGTCCTGAAAATCGATGATGTCGGTTTCGTGGAAGAGATTGGAATTGAAGATGACCGCGCGGTTTTGTCGGTGGGGAATTGTGATGGGTTTGGCCTCGCTCTTTTCGAGAAACTCTTGAATTTTGTGTTTGTTCTTATCGTTATTGTACTCCGCAAAGTCCCAATCATCCGGGGCTTCCTTATCCCAGACAACCAATCCGCCATTGGCTGAGTTGCGATTGGCCGTATCGGGTGTGATCCAAAAATTGACATTGACCGCCGCTGCATCGGCATGCATGTTGAGTCCTCGCAATGCACTATCGTGCTTAAAGGCCCAGGCCTGAACCAGCTGATGCTGTTGAAAGATGCGGGGAAATCCACGGCGTAATTCTTCAGCGATTTGCAGAAGGAGTGGAGAGGCAAAGCCATTGGCCAAAAAGGCACCGATATAACCGTTGTGATAATCCCGTTTCCAAATTGTGGATTCTAAGCAAAAGGCGCGCAATTCTGTTAAGGCTTCTTGGGTCAGGAGGTTATCGACAAACATGGCTTCGGGCTTTGTGGAGAAATATTGGGCTTCAATAGTTGCGACGTCGAGGTCTGGGTTAACGGTCTTTTCAAAGACGGCAATTGTGGGACGAATATACAGTAGCGTGTGAAATGAGGGGGCAAGGGATGTTTGTTCCTGTGGCGTGAGTGTGACGAAGTGAGAGCCAGCGGTTTCTTGGTTGCCGCATGCGTATGTTGTTTTCAGGGTGTCCAGATAATCCTTCGGAATAGGTATCGAAGGGACTTGGGCTGAAAGATAGTCAAGCTGTTCTGCATCATGTTTGAGACGGGCTGTGGTGACGAAAGGCGGAGCAATTCCCAGCCCGTGATTGTACGTGAGATCGGCTGAGTGTTGAAAACAGGCAAGCGCATCCGCCATGCGTTGCTGCCAGAGCAAGAGTAAGCCTAAGTGATAATGGGCATTGGCATAGTTGGGTTTGAGAGTGAGTGCTTGTTGAAACGCATGAGCAGCTTCTTTCAGTTTTCCTTGATCCTTGAGGACCACGCCCATATTGTGGTGGGCCTCCGCATGTTGCGGAGACAGTGTGGTTGCCAGTTGATACTGCGTAAGGGCTTGGTCGGTGTCGCCTTGTTCTTTATACACGACACCTAAATTATTCAGGAGGTCGGCGGATTGCGGTTTGAGCTTTCTGGCATCTTCATACGCGGTGATCGCTTTCTCCCACTGGCGTTGCCGTCGATAAACATTTCCGACATTACTCAACGCTTCGACATACTGAGGCTTGAGCCGGATGGCTTCTTGGTAGGCTGAAATGGCCTCTTCCCACCGTTCTTCCCTTTCCAGAACCAAGGCCTGGTTAAAGAAATAATGTGGTTTGCTGTCATCTAGGGAAATCGCCTGCCGAATGAGTGCTAACGCACGGCCATGGTGACCTTGTTGGTAATCGAGAAGCCCTCGAAGATGCAGCGAATCAGGATGGGCGGGAAATTGGCTCAGGATGTGGTCGTAGCCGGCTTCGGCCTGTTGAAAGCGTTTGGCTTGATGATGGCGAACGGCTTCTTGGAACTGGCGATGAGCCTCAGGGGAGAGACATTGGGCTCCTGATGTTCGAGTAACTTTGGTTGCGTGTCGTCGTGATGCGCGATTCATGGGAACAGGCCTGTCCGTTGTTGAGATACATGCAACTGATTGTGAGGAAAAGCCTATGTCGGACTGGCGATCAAAGTAAAGCCGAGAATAGATATATGCAGTATCGGAGGGGAGCTAAGAACTGAAGTATATGTGAGAAATAACCAAAGGGCAAAGGAAGGGTCCGATGTTGCTCAGAAATGGGTGTCGGGGTTTAATTGCCAGAGGCTCCAATTGAGAGCTTCCCGTAAGGCTTGGATGTCGGCATGTGTCGAAGGGTTGGACCAGGTTTCAAGATTGAGGGTTTCTAGGGGCATCATAGCTCTTTGGTCAGCTAATTTCCCAAGGCCACGTACCGCCACGGTTTGCAAGCGGGGATCTTTGGACTCTAATTGTCGGACAAATTGATCATAGAGAGTCGGCGTCTGGCTGTGGGTGGCAATTTCCCCGAGTGCTTGAAGGGCGGTGAGTCGTTGCTCGGGGACGTCAGTCGTGTCCAAAATCTTTGCCAATCTGGGAATGGCTATTTCACCTTGATTCCCCAGAGCGACAATGGCCGTCATAACCAGTTCCGGGTCCTGTGTGGCTTCTTCAAGTGTCGACAGAGCAGCGGGCGAAGTCAAAGGTCCAAGTAATTGAAGGATGAGGCGACGACGGTCAAGGCGATCAATTGCCTGGTGAAAAAGATGAATGAGGCGATCAGTTTGTCCCCACTCAGCAGCCAAATAGAGGAGAAACGGATCTTGGGTCAATTGGGTTTGTAATGCTTGTAACGCATACAATCCTGCGTTGGCGGCACCTACAGTTTTGGCGGCTTTTCTGGGATCATCAAACGATGTTCGTACTTCCCGACTCCAATGGGCCGGTTTGCCTTGATAACGATAGGAGATATGACATACCGGGCCTTTCCAGAGCCGAGAGGCTGATGTCGACGAATGGCCGCTTCTACGATGCTTACTGCGTCCGGTCCGGGTCTTTCGTTCTTCGCATTTGACTTGCACCATGATATCGTAAGGTGTGTCGACATTGAGGACGGGCGTGAATTCTGCCTGAGTAAATATTTCAGCAACCACCTGGCGAAGGGCGGATGAATCCTGCAATCCTCGTTCTGTCAGGGCGAGGGTCTTAATCAGCACATGTTGGACGTGTTCGAGGGGAACGGCTGAAGTGCGTGTGGCCGCAAGTGGCGCTGCTGATAGCGTGCTATGCATTCCAAGAGACAGCAATAGGACAAAGAGGCTTGTTGTGTAAGCGAATGAAGGTGGAAAAACCCCTAATATTCGGGAATTCATGACAAATGCTCCTCGGCAAAAATGAGAGGTATCATATCCGAGGTGGAACCTGAAAAAAACCCCAACAAGCTAGAAAAATACAGACACCCTGTGATTGTTCATCGAATACTGTCAATAAGTATTTTTACGCATGGCTGGATAGCCATGTGTTCCATCAGTAGGGCGTTCTTGATCTGGAGTGTTCTTGTTGTGGGAAATATAGGGCTCTGCCACGCTGCAATCCTGAGCCAGACTGATTTTGAGAAAGGTACCATTGGCCCGTGGAAAACGTTTGTGACATCCAATGGAACTCTAGGTAAGGCTGGGTGGCCTGAGGTTGTCTCGTTTGAGATGACGAAAAGTGAGGTCGGGGCGAAGGCCCTCAGATTCAAGGTGGGGCAAGTACGATATGATCAGGGTACAGAGCCAGAACAGGGCGGAGGTTTGGTCTTTCAGACGACGACGGAAGCAGGGCTGTTAGATCTTTCTGTGAATGTGGCAGTGAGCTATCATTCACCCAACGATAAGCGCAATCTAGCCGGAGGCCTGTTTGAATGGGTGGTGGACGATGCCGTCATCGCGAGCCACGATATGGGGCCAATAAAAAATGATGGCATTCTCCGGCATCATCTCAAGGCGCAACATGAGATTGCTGCTGGCATTCATATCATCCGCCTACGTATTACCCGTCCCTTTCTGAGTCATCCTGAGCAACATGCTCCTTTTCAATTTGTCGATGCTCTGGTTATTCGACATTCCCTCCATCCGTAACGTCTTCAACATTGCATCCCGGACACATTGTCACTGTTTCCTCTCTCAACGTTAAGAGTTTCTCCCTCAAGGCCGATATACAGAGAGATGCCTTAACCGCATGGAGGGATGGATGGTCGTGTCCGAACGCAGTTTAAGTGAGCATACCTTGGTCGAAACATTTGTGGGGCGCTTTGACCAACATGCCCGCCAAGACTTCAAATGGCGGATAGACCATGCTATTACCCAAGGCTATCGGTTTGTCGTGCTGAATATGGTTGCCGTGTCCTTTATTGATAGTGCGGCCTTGGGGTGGCTCGTGCTTGCACAACGTCGCTTTCTGCGAATTGACGGCAAGATGGGTATCATCGCACCGGTAGGATTTGTGCGAGATATTCTTGAGTTGACGGAAATCAATGAATGGATTCCAATTTTCCAGAGCGAAGATGAAGCCTGGAAGGCGTTTGAATCGCCAGATGACAATCCGTTGGATTCATAAGTATGCGAAATGCCTCTCTCCTTGAAGTAGATTCCCGCCGGCCCGTTCCTGTCGCTCAGAAAAACAGGCGAACTGTCCGTCGCACATTGGTCACGCCACAACAAATCTTGCCAGTGGTGATTCGTTGCGGTCAGGGAACCGTATGCAAAGGGCGGGTCATCAATGTCAGTTCCAAAGGGATGCTCGTTGAATTTTTAAAAGATCATGTGCCACCGGTGGCCGTTGATGCCAAAGTGTCCGTCAAGCTGCATTACCTGGGCGATAGTATTTGGTTGCCAGGTCTGGTCCGGCATCGCATGGGCCGAAAAATTGGCTTTCATTTTCCTGCCTTAACGAATCAACGCAATCGCAACATGAAGCACCCCCTGACCGTCGTGCTTCATTCCCTCTCCCGCGCAGTTGCCTCGCGATGAATAGCACGCCTTCGTAGGATCCTGCTTTGGATGGTGTGATGGTATAAGGAATTTTTGGAATTGAATTCGAGTCCGACCACTAATATGAGATGTTATTTAGGTGTTTGAGGGGCGGTGTAGTGCGAGGGTGCATTCCATTCTTGGGCGAGTGGCGTCCATATCCTTGTGTAGATGAATTTCAGTGATGCGATTGTCGTTGAGGTTGATGGCTTGGCATATGGCATCTTGAGTGATTTTCAGCCCACCATCTAAGTCTCTGCGTAGCGCGGTTTTGAAATAAAACCGAATCGAGAGACTGAGGCCATGAGTTCCCAGTCCTTCGAAAAAATCCGCACGGTGTGGGGATTGGTGGATGATAGCAGAGAGATGTTTTCCGACAGCGCTTTTGTAGTGCCGGCCTTTAGATGACAGCACACGGCGACCGTTTACAGTCGCATATTGATGGTTGATGCTGGGAGGCAGTGGCAATACGACGAAGAGTTCTTGCGAGTTGAGGGAATCACCACCCAGATTGGTCCAATCCTGGTCATGGCTTCTCGCTCGGGCTCGAGAGAGGAATAGGACATTGTTGTTGCTTCCAGTCTGCAAGCGAGGGGGAAGTGCGGGGATTCTGATAGGTCTCACGAGTAGCCTTTGTTCGATGCGAGTCAGGTGTTGGATCAGTCGGGTAGACGGGGAAGTGGTCTTGGCTTACAGAATGCCTTGAATAATGTTTATGTTTTGTTCGTAGATGTCTTCGTTTTTTCGAGCATAGAGCCGCCATTCTGAGGGGTTCCAGATTTCTAAACGATGGAACATGCCAACGATGACGACTTCTTGATCATCATCTACGGGGATGACTTTGCGTAATCGGCTGGGAATGAGAATGCGTCCGGCGCGGTCCATTTCCGATAGGGTCGCTTCCGATACCATGTGGTACATGAAGAGTCGTCGCTGGTCTTCATCGAGTTTCTCTTTGGCAATTTCGAGCCGGTTTTCCCATTCTGGTTTGGTGTACGCTAAGACCGGGAGATCTTGGCTCTTGAGAAACATGAGGCTATTGCCATTGGCTTCGATGTTGTCCCGAATATGTGGCGGGACAACGAAGCGGCCTTTTTCGTCAATTTTACAGTAGTATTGTCCGGCAAAGTTACTCATGAATCGTCTCGATTTCTTCCTGTCGGGTTGTGTGAAGAAGTTGAATGTAGCTTACCCAAAGATGGACAAAAGTCAAGTCTTATAACTTGGGTGTTCCTTTTGATGACCACACTGTCCGTAGTATACGGAGAGGACTATTAAGCTTTTTGTGGGGATTTTTTGCTGACAACACGCTTTCTTGGTCATACTGAATGTATGGTTCGAGCTCTTCGATGTTGTTCAGGCCCTAAGATGCTCCGTTCCTCATCTTGTCATCCAGAGCCCTTCGGCACACTCAGGACAGGCTCCGCTCCGTCGGAGTCGAAGGATCTCGCATAATCCAAGCGCACCATCGTTCAGCCAGATTCTTCGTTGCTCTCAGAATGACCACGTGGAGGCAGAGCCTTCTAGGGCTCGAACCATACATTCTGTATGATCCGCTTTCTTTCCGTACGTAGCTGGATATTTATTCTTCTCAATCCATGTCGGGAATACTCATGCTATCTTCTTCCGTCCCGCCTTCTCCCATCGACTCGATGGCTTCATCGAAGTCTTCTCCTAAGTCTTCCCCCATTTCTTTCCCCATTTTTTTCATAAAGCGGGCCATGCTCTTAGGATCATTCTCATCGACATCGCCAAAGTTGCTGGGGTCGGAGAGCGCTTCCATACGGGCTTCCTCAGATTTTGGTGCCGCGAAGCAGGACATAATGCGTTCTAAGTGTTTGCCCTTGCAATGCTTGCACGACAGGGTTGCTGTGTGGCCCTGAAGAATGAGGTAGGTGCTGCGCTTTGCGCAGTTGTCACAGCGATATTCATAAATGGGCATGCGGTGGAGTCTCCTGCGCTCAAGATGTGAAATCTATATACCGTAAAACGGTGGATTAGGAAAGAGGAAAATCGTACATCATAGCCTGGCCCTTAAACCTAAAGACGGCAGTTGAGCGCGAAATAACTGTTTTTAGGTTAAAGCATTCGAGCCAGTGTCAATCCGTAAACAGCTCCTGAGCCTGCTTTTCGAAGTGCTTTGGCGCATTCATGAAGCGTGGTGCCGGTTGTGAACACATCGTCGATCAAGAGGATGCGTTGGTCTGTGATGCGAGAGGCATCGTCTACGGCGAAGGCCCGGCGAAGATTTGTGAGTCGCTCTTTTTTTAAGAGGGATGTTTGTGGGACTGTCGGCCTGATTCTGAGAAGGCAAGATAGCAGTACAGGGATCTGAAGGTGCAGACTCAGGCCATGCGCCAGCAACAAGGATTGGTTGTATTCACGTTCTCGCAATCGTTGCGGATGGAGGGGAACGGGCATGAGAAAATCAATGGAGGGAAGGGTTGGCAATGCTGGGATCATGGCTTGAATGAAATGTTGAGCCAGGGAAGGTTTCCCGCGATATTTGAATAAGGCGATGGCTTCCTTGAGTGGGGATTGATACGGGAAGAGGCTCCAGGCTTGGGTAAAGGCTGGTGGGTGAGCGCGACATCTCCCGCATTCATGATGAGGACTCTGTTGTAAGGCCACTGGTGAGGCAAAGGGGATTCCACAATGTGGACAACATGGCTGAGAGATGGGAGCCAGGGTGCTCCAGCATGTTTGGCACACACAGGGAATTGGATCGTCCCATAATGGCGTATCGCAATGAACACAGGTTGTCGGGAAAATGACGTTGAGAAATTTGCGAAGGTACGATGAAGGGGGTGA
>QIMB01000076.1 GCA_003233615.1 Nitrospirota bacterium | reverse complement strand
AAGCCGACACGGGAATCCTTGTTCACAGTGGTGTCCCGTGAAGAAAAATACCAAGCAAAAAATGTCATTGATACCGTGGTGCATCGAGGTGCGGATGCCGCCGGGACTGGGATTGTTTCTGTGTTGCATACCTGGGGACTAGCGTTGTCCCACATGGCATTCGCGGCGATGCCGATTGCATGCCTGTGGTTAGCAACAGGTTTCTGGGTAGGGCGACGACATGAACAGCTCCGTCGAAATCAGTGACAAGTCCTGAGCTCCGAAGAGCGACGAAAGAGAAGGTGTAGGGAAAGACTGTGTCGACAGCCACAGTATCATAGCAGTTTCGACTACGATGAACTCTTCGAAGAAAATACTGATTGCAAGCATGCTGAGTGTGTTGGCACTTTTGGGTGGCGCGCTGATCTATTTTACACTGGAATATCTTTCCTTTGTTGCGCAGGGGGAAGCCCCACCGACATCAGAGACGATTCACCAAATTGGACTGATCGTACTGGTGGTCACGATGCTGGCTGGCATGCCATCTGTGGGTATGGGAGCCTATGTGATGTATATCGGATCGAAGATTCGAGTGACCAGTCAATGGCCGCCAGCTGGTATGGGTTTCACATCAAAAACACCGGTGATGTTGGGTGCTCGCGGCAATGTGGTGGGTCTCCTGACGATGGGATTCGGAGGGACCCTCGTTGTTGTCGGGTTGCTCTTGCCTTTATTGGGTTGGCGTATGGTGAATGTGTTGTTTCCCGATCTCTAGAATCGAGCCACGCTCATGCACATGATTGATTGGGCCATTCTGGCTGCCTTTATCTGCTATGCACTCTATGCTGGATTTCGTGAACGCGCACGGGCCTCTCAAAATCTTGATGAGTATTTTTTAGCAGGTCGAAGTCTCTCAGGGTGGAAAGCGGGCTTGAGTATGGCGGCGACGCAATTTGCTGCCGATACACCGCTTCTTGTCACCGGCTTGGTAGCAACTGCCGGGGTTTTTGCTGTATGGCGTTTATGGATTTATGCTTTGGCCTTTTTGCTGATGGGTTTTCTCTTGGCCCCAAGTTGGCGACGAGTAGGCGTGCTGACCGATGCGGAATTAACGGAAGTTCGCTATGGCCATCGTGCTGCTGCCGTATTGCGAGGAATAAAAGCCATTTATTTTGGCACGATTGTGAATTGCACCGTCTTGGCCATGGTTCTTCTGGCTGCAACGCGTCTTGCCGAGCCGTTTCTTCTTTGGAATCAATGGTTACCTCCGGCCTTCTTTGATCTATGCGTCCATATTGTGCAATGGGCTGGTGTGCCATTTGCTATTGGGGGGTTGGACACAGACACAATGTGGATTCGTTCCACGAACAATTTACTCTCGATTGGCGCCATTCTCACTGTGACCATGTTGTATTCCACAACCGGTGGATTGCGCAGCGTGGTCACCACGGATCTTGTGCAACTGACAATTGGCCTTGTGGCCAGTGTTGGATTTGCTTGGGTGGTAGTAGACCATGTAGGTGGCCTGACGGCGTTAACTCACCGGATTCATGAGCAGTTCACCACGGCTGCGGGCTATCCGATAACAGGAAATGAAATATTGGCCTTTACGCCGTTTGGCGCAAAAGATGTGACGATCATGGTCCTGCTCGTCTATGGATTTCAATGGTTGTTACAGATGAATGCAGATGGCACCGGGTATTTGGCGCAACGCTCCATGGCATGCCGTACCGATCACGATGCGCGTCTGGCGGCCGTCGTATTTACAGTCGTGCAAGTCTTGCTACGGAGTCTCATTTGGTTGCCACTGGCCTTGGGCCTCTTGGTTATTTTCCCACCACTCCCAGGCTCAATGGATATGGCTGCGCGTGAGTTCACATTCATCCAAGGAATGGATGAACTCTTGCCGCCTGGATTGAAAGGCTTAATGCTTGTTGGCATGTTAGCCGCATTGGCCTCAACCGTCGATACCCATTTGAATTGGGGCGCATCGTATTGGACCAATGATATCTATCGTCGCTTCATTTGCCACAGTTGGTTGCAACGAACGCCTTCTCCTCGTACTTTGGTGTGGGTGGCGCGTGGAAGCAACGTGCTGATTCTAGGTATTGCGCTGTGTATTCTCCCATGGTTGTCATCAATCCAAATGGCGTGGCAAGTGAGTCTGTTGTTGGGCGCTGGGATGGGCGTGTTGCTCGTGTTGCGATGGATCTGGTGGCGTATCACCGCATGGGGTGAATTAGCCTGCATCATGACATCGATTGTGATGGCGCCGCTCTTGTTGTGGGGTCTGCCAGATCAAGAAGCATTGCGGTTACTTATTATGGGTATCGGTTCTGGCATGATCGGTGTTGGGGTTTCCTTATTCACGGGCCCTGAAGATCATGATCGCTTAGAAATATTTTATCGACGTGCGCGACCTCCAGGATTTTGGGGACCGATTGAACAACGCATCCATCCTGGCAACCCCAAGAGTTCTCGCCAATTTTGGCGAGGGCTACAGGCCATGGGACTTGCGGCCTTGTCCATTTTTTGTTTGCTCGTTGGTATTGGGACTTGGCTGGTTGGAAGTCCTGCACCAGCATGGATTCCCTGGCGTGAAGCCTGGATTGCCGGACTCCTGCTAGTCGGGACGATATTATGTCCGTTATGGATCAAAATGGGCTTCCCGCAATCTGAGACTATCAGTCAGTCTTAGGGTTCGCGAAGCCTTAGGTACGAATAGGAGAGAATGGATCTTCATGAAATTGGATTGGTATCAGGAAAAAACACAAGGTTTTTGAGAGAAAACTTCTTCTATAAAGAATTCTCAAACAGAGCTTGTGCGTCCGCCCAAACCATGCCCTCGGGCAAGCCTGGCATCCAATCTCCGGCTTCATTGACTAATCGATAGGTATATTCTCTATCGACTTTCTTCAAAATGATATCTTCACCATAAACATTGGTTTGAACCGTTTCTTCATCTTCTACCCACATAACCGCCTCCGTATGCATGAGATTGTCTAGCCAAAACCTACAGAAGCAGCATTCCATCAACCATACCCCGAAGGTCCTATAGAAGATCCCACTTGATTCAAGAATTATGAGTTTCGTATGAGTTGTTGTTGATTTTTTTTGTCGAGGCCAATGGAGCTGGATTCGAGAAGGGAATCTTACACTCAAGCATCTCGTTGGTGAGGTAGCTGAGATTTGTTGGATGAGATATGCCTAATTTTATTTAAATAGTAGGAGGCGTATATGATGCCATTCCGTTTTTTACTTGAGCGGTCTTTATGCTTTGTATCTATCCAATGGATTGTAGTAAATGAATTTGAAATGTAATCTTTCTAGTTTCTGGCTTATTCATTTATTTCATTCATCCCGTGCTTAGCACGGGGATGAATGGAATCCTTTGATAGTGCAGGGTTTGTTGTTAGGCCCAGATGATCTGATCTGGCTTAGCTTGTGGTAGCGTCGAGGGAATAAAAAATCTAGAGGAATTTGTGTATAAATTTTGGAATGTGGAACTTCCTTTTCGTGCATACAATACCAAGGAGATTTCCTTCTCGACTCAGAATCTGTTTTTTGACGTTTTTTGCAACAGCAGATCGTGTCTTTTCTGACTCAAGGACAAGGACAACGCCATTCACTGTTGCACAAATGGCAAGGCTATCGGTCGTGACGCTCACTGGTGAAGAATCAATGAGTATGAGCGAAAACTGTTCCCGCGCTGTTTTCCACATATCACTAGAGTGGAAATGCGACCGATCAGTCAGAGACCGCTGATAGTTGGAAGACAGAGTAGCCAGAAACAGGTTCGACGTTTCAACCTGGGCAATAACCCCGGCAAGGGGCTTCCCTTCTTTGAGGACATAGTCTATAGGCGGTTGTGCTTCAATCGCAAACGCTTGATACTGACTGGGTTGCGTAAAGTCGGCATCGACGAGAAGCACAGGCTTATTGCTATGCTGAGATGCCATCAGCGCAAATTCTCGAATGAGTGTAGAGGTTCCTTCTCCTGTGCGGGAACCAATAAACTGGATCACGTTTTGGTCAGGGTTTGGAAGATGTGCCGCAATAGTTTGAGCTAAGCCCAGAAGTTCAGATTCTTCATGAAATCGTGGAGTAGATAAGGGACCATTTCCTGTTTTGGAAGGCAGAGAAGAAGTCATCATGTTTTTGTTCAGCGCATTGTCTACAGCCAACCGTTTTTCATGAGCTGATTGCAATGCATCGTAGATTTTACTCATTGTGATTCCTTATCTCTCCCATGTTTTTTTTAGCATAATGGTTTGACCGAGAAGAATATAGCCTGGATCAATTATGTGGGGATTGTGTTGGTTGACCCCCATTCTTATCTGTGCGAGTCCTGGGTTTCCATGGTCATTTTACTGCTTGGCATCCCAAGGTCTTGGCATACGTCGCATCCATGATAATTGCTCAACTTAGGTCAGACTATCGGCTTCCTTGACTGTTCGCTTAACCGTTGTATTTTTCCCTTCCGTAGCAATCGCGACTTGTTGCTCTCTCACCGCTCGGTCTTCAGGAGCCATAATAGCTGCAACAGTAGAGTACTTGAGGATGGAAAAATCACTTGGAGGTAGCCTCGTGTAGTCGTTTTGCACTTATGCCAGGCGATCGAATAGAGGCGAGTCTCTGAACGACACATCCCATGAGAAGACCGATCATTTCGATATCCTCATATGAAATCCTTGAGAATATTGGTGCTTTTGTATCGTGATCAGATACGTGATTTGAAGCTATTGACTTTTTCTATGCAGTCTATAATGATGAGTTATCTCGACAACAATCGTTCGCTACATTAATGGTTTTAAAGCCAATGGCCAAGTTTATTCGTTTCAAGAATGCTGAATGTTGTCAATGCAACTTACAGAAGACGGAGTCGAAACGACGGCAATTGGCAGCTAAAGGATGAAAACCATATGAAAACTCAAGCTTGGACTACACTCACTTGCCGTGTCGGTCTCATTCTTTTGCCTTCTTTGATTGTCTTCCATGTAGGTGCCAGTCTCGCTCAAATTCGGGGGCTGTCCTCTGATTTTTATCTGGAAGGATCTCGAATACATAGTGTGGGCAATCAAGCTTTTGAAGGAAATGGTATGGCTGATAAGAGCAATATAGATCCTCGCAGCAACTATGTTCACAAAATTGAGCTTTCTGAGGAAGCTGCGGTATGGAATCAACGAATGCGGCGGAATTGGAGTAAAGGTGACACAGCATCATCTGGCCAAGATTGCTCAGAAGGTTCGACATGCTCGTCAATCGCGATAGGGAAGGGGGCCACGGCCAGGATGGGAACTGTCACGGTGGATGGTCCGAAGATCAAGGGTACAGTAGGGACCACTTCCCAAGTCGCTCAGTCGTCCAATATGGCCATAGGGAAGGGGGCCACAGCCAACATGGGGAATGTTACGGTGCATGGCTCAAGAATCAAGGGCATGGTGACGAACAAATCTCGCGTCATGGAGTCTGCTAACAAGGCAATCGGAAAAGGGGCGACAGCCAATATGGGGTCGGTGACGGTGCACGGCTCGAGCATCCGAGGGACGGTGTCGAACCAGTCCCGTGTTCAACGTTCGGTGAACAAGGCAATCGGGAAAGGGGCGACGGCCAACATGGGGTCGGCGACGGTGCATGGCTCAAGCATCAAAGGGACGGTGACGAACCAGTCTCGTGTTAAACGTTCGGCCAATAAGGCGATTGGCAAAGGAGCTACAGCCAATATGGGATCAATTTCGATTGATTAACGGTGAATAGTCTTAGAAGCGGTGCCCATAGGGGAGACTGTATAAGGGGACAAGATACTTGTTTTATAATATAGGGAGCACCTCACTGAGATGAGAGAGGGCGAAAGTGAAGCCAGCTGTAATCCATAAAATGCTTATTCCCACAGTATTGACCCTATTCCCATATTCCCGACAGACATCTTTAGGGGCATGCCGTCTTGGTTGGTTACCGTGGTCTAATAAGACCGTAACGGCTCAATTCATACAATACTACGGGCCTGGCCCTACTATTTATATCTTGCACCGTCATCAAATGGCTTGATCTCGTTTTCAGATAAAGGTGGAAACGGTGCGACAGGAGTATCCAGGAATGGAGCGATATTGATTGTATAAATATAATCCCTTTCCTTCCACACCCCAAAGGAGGTTTTCGCGGGGAAATATCCGCGGAGACAAGGAGGTGTCCATTTTTTGATGAACTGACTCAGGCTCAGGTCATCTCGTGTGCTGTTATCTCCAAATCCTTCGACATGAACGCATATGTGTGAAAGCTGTGTTCTGAACAGCGATTCTTCATGACCATTCACCTGAAAGACGCTATTCCCAAACGTCCCAGATCGATCTCTGTAAAAGAATGCTACAGTTACATCTGACATCCCGCCAGGTACAATATTTCGACATCTGCCGGGATCAATGGAAAACAATCCTTGAATCTTTGCACTGGTCGACATGAAGTTTTCACGCACACCGAGGCTCGCATAAAAGACTTCCACATCTCCTTGATTGCAGACGTTCACCATTTCTGTTGCAAGCACAAGGCAACTCCAACTCAGAACCAGAACGAGGCCCAAACCGATAATGCCTGTTCGCCTTCTTATCTTCCCAAGCGTCGACACGAGATCCTCCATTGTATGATAACCATGACTGTGACGGAATGCCCCAACAGTTATGAAAGAGACCATACAAAATTCGTCAATAAAAAGAAATGTCAGATGTAGTGGGACGCACGAGGTATTCGCCTCAGGCATCGTGTACGCGGCTAGCGTTCCCTCATTCCAATAACTGGATAGTGCAGTCTATGCGCGTTCTGGCATGGTTGGCTGTATGGCCACACTGAAGAATGTCTTCCATGAGTTGTTCGATGACGGCATCCTCTTGAGCGGTAAAGCGTTTCGCAGCTTTTTCGCGCTCAACTGCTGTTTTTAGGATGATAAGAGCAATCAGGAATCTAGCTGAGACGGGACAATCGCTTGACGATGGGATGTGGTTGGCGTCTTCGTTGTCGAAATAATTCTAAGTGATTCGGAACATGTCGAACTCGTAAACCGTATGACCCGTGGGAAGAGGGCTCGCTTCGTCGAGCTTGCAACAGCCGACCTACCAGGATCACGAAAGCCACAATACCAATGAGCCAGAACCAGGTAAGGACTATTTCCAGAGGCACAGGATCACCCCCGTGATAAGAGTTAACCACCAACAGATTTCATGAGAAGATTGTTCTCCCACACTTTGATCGCAAGAGCGCTTATTCATCACGTGCCTCCTTTGTTGTGAAGACACTGTAATGGCGTCATTCCACTCTCGACCATTACCCAAAGGAAGGATGCTGTATTCACGTGATGCGGCGAGTCTTTACAAAGCTAACGGATGCAGGACTGATGAGGGGAAAAATCATCTAGGATGCTAACGGGAAACCTGCTCCTTTAGTCCTGTATCACCCTTGACACTTCAAGGATCACCTTCTCTTTGGCCCAGTCCATTCTTTTCCAGGGCCTTTA
Source organism: Nitrospirota bacterium (assembly GCA_003233615.1). Lineage (GTDB taxonomy): Bacteria > Nitrospirota > Nitrospiria > Nitrospirales > UBA8639 > Nitrospira_E. The sequence continues at coordinate 559 of QIMB01000076.1, read as the reverse complement.
AGCGATCCACAGACACACGCTATTGTCACCGCATTGATCGTTATTATTAGTCATAGTCTGAACGGATTGTCACCCGTGAGAGGTGTTGATCAGGACAACCTTCATGATCAGTAAGAGTGGAGATGCAAATCGTATTGTGGTCAATGAGCACAACCTCTAAATTGCCATCAGTCATGATCACGGCTCCGGCAATGGCATTCAAGAAATTATTGAACATTTCGGCATCGTCGCCAAAATTGTCACTCTCATCAATGGTCATAACAATATCAGTATCCATTGTGGTTTCGGCGAACGATGACATTGCATTTCCTAATGGCAGCCATGTCATAAGGACCGCCAGTCCAGCAAGAGCATATACTTTTAAGCTGTTTGGGATTGGATAAGGCATGGGCGTCTCTCCCTTTTATTAATCATTGGATGAATTAGCATATGAAATACGGTACAGAAGATAGTGAAATAAAGTAAAGAATTGTTTCACTCATGAAGTTGGATACAGAGCTTGGAAAAAGAGCGAGGCGTTCGCGAGAGGGTCTTGTCCGCAGTCTGCTTCCACGCAATA
>QIMB01000470.1 GCA_003233615.1 Nitrospirota bacterium | reverse complement strand
GAAGGAAAATCCAGCTTGGTGTGCGTTGATCAATAATAACTCCAGTCCCTCAAAAAACGACTGGTCATATTTGATATGCGTGTCATGCAGGAGAAGAATGTCTCCTGATCGCAATTGAGGTATCTTACGAAAAATCACGGTGTCAGGTAGCCCGCGTTGTGTATCAAAAAACCGTTGGTTCCAATGCACCAATGGATACTGAAGCTTTCGTAATGCGATTCCCAAATGCGGTGTTCGTATGCCAAAGGGCGACCGAAATCCAACCGTCTGTACCTGAAGCGACTGCTCGATGACGTCTCGAGCGCGCCCTATCCACTTCATAAGATACCAATCATTCAGAAAGAACCGATGATATGTGTGGTCAAAAGAATGGTTGCCCACATGATGCCCCTGAGCCACAATCGAGCGACCTACGGGAAGATTGCTTTGTAACGCCGCGGCCACAACAAAAAACGTAGCCTGGACGTGATGCTGCGCAAGAAGATCGAGAACCTTCGGCGTACAATATTCATGCGGGCCATCATCAAATGTGAGATAGAGGGTTTTCTCCCTTGAGGGAATGTTTCGAATGCAGGCGCCCAAAATCATATCAATCAACGTCGACCTTCCTTCTTTCTTTCATCACAAAAGCAGTATATACGCATTCAAGGTCATCTGAAAAAGAAAATTTTCGCATTGGTATTTATGGCGTGTCTGGTTTTATGAGCATTGAACGTTGTCGTAAGCGAATCTTTGTTTTCTGGAGCATTACTGTTTTGATTGGAGCCCGTATTCTAAAATGAAGTGCACCACGCTATCCGGCATTTTCGAGTATCTTCTTCTTCAGCAACCCCATGAGCCCCCTCATTTTCGTTCTGGCCTTTTTGATCGAGTCTTTCCTTCTCTAGGGCCACATGGGGCCTTTCTCGTTAGGCACACCGTGTTGACCTCCAAACTGTTCGATTCGTACTTGTCCTGCTCAGGTCATGCATTCTTGTGATTTCCCTCCGATGTGTATTCGTGAAGGATATACAGCGTTAGCTTGAGAACAAGTGTTGTCCGAAAGTTTTCTGGCCATGTGCCGATAACTTCAGTCGATCATGCATTCTTTTTACCCATAAGCTGTTGCAAGTCATACCCATCGTGAGGTGGGGACGCAACAGCACCGGTGCGAGCGAATGTGCTCAGACAGCGGGATTGCCGGAGTATGGCGGCTTAAGATTTTCTTGAGCAAGCCTCTCCACTTTCCCTTCAGGTTTTTTATCGTTGGCCTAAAGTCTATCATCTATAGTAATTCGAATAATTAATTATAGCCTTTGATCATATAAATAGCTCAATTAATACAATATTGTAGATATTTATTTTTTCAAATTGCTATAGGAGGGAAAACATGGATGCCCAAGAGTCTTGTCAGGATCAGTCTACACCACTTGAAAGACCATCTTTGCAGCGACAACGCAACAGAGGGGAAACCTGGTTGGTAACTTTGGGGCTCGTGGTGGCATTGGCGCAACCCATGTGGGCGGTGGCTGGGCCTCCTGAACATGCCAAAGCCGTATTCATGGATGGAGAAGTGACGATGATCCATATTGATGAGGTCATTCCAGAACATTCTCGTTTTGCCTATTTTCTTCATCCTAAGGGGGCAAAGAATGTTGAGGATGTGGTGGAAATGATTTTTGAAGGTGAACCTCCAGCGTACGTACGTACAGGAAAGAAATTGAAAATAAAGGGGCGAGCTACGAAAGGGAAAGTGTGGGTATCTGAAGTGGCGGCATTGGATGGAGACACTTCCTCCGGTACGACCGGTGGCACGGTTGCGGCTACGACTGGTGATCGAAAAACGATCACGTTTGTGATCAATATGAATGGAGTGGATTATGTTGCAGAGGGAGCCTCTCCTTATACGGAAACTCACGTGAATAATTCTGGAACAGCCATGCATGATCCTGTCCAATATTCGGTGAACAGTGCCTATGAAGAAGCATCCTTTGGTCAAGTGACTTTTTCGGGAAGTACGGCGACGGATGTGTTCTTGGTGTCTATTCCCTATGACTCTGCAGAGGCGTGTGCGTACCGGACGATTGCGTCGCAGGCAGATGCAGCCTCTCCCGTCAGTTTAAGTGGATATCGTCACAAGATGTATGTGGTGCCACCCAAAGCGGTTTCCGGGTGTGGTTGGCTTGCGTTAGGAGAAGTTGGAAGTTACGGAAGTACATCCGTTAGAAAATCCTGGAGTACGCGCGTAGATGCAATGGCTTTTGCGCATGAGATTGGTCATAACCTGGGCTATCACCATGCTGCAACCGATCCGGATAATGATGGGATAAGGAATATCGAATATGGCGATACCTCCGATTTGATGGGGTATTGCTGTGCCAAGCGCAAACTGAATAGTGTGCATGTGGATCAAATCGGTTGGTTTGATCGAGCGGACTTACAAGACAAAATACTTGATGTCACTGGCGCTGGACAATTTACCTTGGCCCCATTGGGGACGGATCCGGCGACGTCCAGTGATCCCCAAATTTTACGTATTACGCCAGCCAGCGGTTGGCCCTACTACCTTTCCTACCGACAGCGAACAGGAAAAGATTCAGCCATGTCCTCTACGTATACCACTGGGGTCAACATTCATCGTGGTTTGGAAGTGGGGAATTGGTCCCATTTTATCAAAGTGCTGAAAAGCGATTTCAGCGATCCCAATTTTTATCAATTCCACGATGCGGCGAATGGCATCACGGTGACTCAAGTCGAAAACAATCCCAATTATGTCACGATCGACGTGAGCTTTGATTCATGTGTTGTGCAAGCTCCGCAAGTTTCGGTGAGCCCAAGTACACAACTTGTTGGTGATATCAGTCACGTCCAACCCTACACTGTGACGGTAACAAACAGGGATGCGCCGGGGTGTGATGATGTCAGTTTGTCGGTGGTGGGGGCCTTCCCCTCGGGAGTCACAGGCACCTTTCAATCCTCAGTGTTGACTTTGGCACCAGGCTCCTCAGGATCAACGATGATGAATGTCCAGGTCATCAGCACGGCCGATGCAACCTATCCGATGACGGTCAATGTCTCTGATACTGACCCGAAACATCAAGGACAAGCTTCGGCGACTCTCACCGTTGATGCGATGGCGCCAACTGCTCCAACTGGAGTGTCCGCCTCGTTGTCTGGGAGAAAACGCAATCAAGTCGTTCACCTTTCATGGAACGCGGCCAGTGATGGCTTCCAAGGGTCAGGCGTGGCTTCGTATAGGGTCTACCGAAATGGTGCATTACTCGGTTCGACGACGAGCTTGAGTTATAGTGATCGGAATTTTTCAACCACGAATGCGAATGAGTATCAAGTGTATGCAGTTGATAACGTTGGCCATGTTTCGATGACCCCTGGCAGTGCGACGTACATGTATAGTGGTGATTCATCGCCCAAGCCAGGTGGTGGAAAAGGTGGAGGAAAAGGAAAAAAGAAATAGCGGTTGCCTTGATTAATTCAAGGTTCGGAGAGGGGGTATCCCTCAGTATCATAGCGTGCGCCTCCTCTGTGACGGGGATCAGCTTCTCTGATCCCCGTCATAGTTTTTACTCGTATCTCGTCGTACAATTCGATTGTCTATGAAACGGAGATGTTTTGTTGAATCGGTCGATCTGTCAGTCGGTGAAGGCGAGAAATCAAGAACAATCCGGGTAGGGCCAGTAACGTACACACGATAAAAAACCCTGTCCACCCTAACCACGTGGCTAAGAGTCCCGTGATAGATCCTGCCAAAACTCGTGGTATGCCCATAATACTGCTCAGGAGAGCATATTGTGTGGCAGTGAAGCGTTTGTCGGTCAGACTGGCCATGAATGCAACAAAGGCAGTAGTTCCCATGCCTCCCGTAAGATTTTCAAAGGCGATGACCACCGTTAACGTAGGGAGATGGTTGCCAACTACGGCCAAGACCGCGAAACCCGCAGTAGAAATCATTTGCAGAATACCAAAAATAAGGAGAGACGGAATAATACCCCAGCGATAGATGACAAGCCCTGCGAGTAGTCCCCCGGCCAGCAAGGCGGCAAAGCCAAATGTTTTGACAATGGCTGCGATTTGAGGTTTGGATACTTCTAAGTCCACCCAAAACGGTGAGAGCATTTCTGACGCCATACTGTCCCCGATTTTGTAGAGCAAGATGAACAGTAAAATTGAGACCCACCCTGGCCGACGACAAAATTCTAAAAAAGGTCCCACGAAGGCTTCACGCAGTGAGGAGGGTGGAGGGGTGTCGATAGCGGGTTCTGGCGCGAAGAGCGTCGCCACAATTCCGACAAACATGAATAGGCCTGAGATGAAGTAAGCCGTGGGCCATGACAAGTACTCCGCTATCACCAATGCCAACGCACCGGATGTTAAGAGTCCAATTCGGTATCCATTGACGAAGATGGAAGAGCCAATCCCTAATTCTTCGTCTGTGAGATATTCACGACGATAGGCATCCAACACAATGTCTTGGCTGGCACTGGCAAATGCGATAAGAAGGCAGAGCCCAGCGATGGCAGGCAAATGAATGGCGGGTTGGAAAAAGGTCATTGACGCAAGGGTGATCATGAGGACCACTTGAGTGATGAGCATCCATCCACGCCGCCGGCCACCAAATGGTGGAATAATTCGGTCCATCAACGGGGCCCATAAAAATTTCAATGTATATGGAAGTCCGACAAGGCCGAAAAAACCGATTGTTGTTAAATCGAGCCCTTCTTCTCGCATCCAAAATTTGAGCGTGGAGCCGGTGAGGAGAAGTGGGAGGCCTGAAGAAAATCCGGTCAGGAGCATGACCAGCATTTTTGGACCGAAGAGCAGTGTGAGAAAATTTCCCAACCACGACGATGGTTGGTTCGGCGTGTTCATATGTTATGACCTTATCAAATAAATATTCTTAGGTCTTGTCAGGTCTCTCACGAAACGATGAGCTGAGCAGTTTGTGTGTTCTTCAACTTTATGGTGCTTCCGAGTTTGGCATGGATAATAATGGTGTTTGATTGTTCTGAAGTCCCCTCCTTTGTAAGGAGGAGGGGTGGGGAGGTAGAAACGTGGAGTGAACACACGTGGGTTCCACCCTGCACTCGTCGTCCATAGCACGACTCTACCCCATCTTAATCCTCCCTTTACAAAAGGAAGGACACGTGCCGAACAGCATTTCAGAATAAACACGGGCAATCAACACCTACGGAAAACCTGGAAGTAAAATTTTATTGATACAAATATAGTGGGTAAGCTGTAGAGTCTTGTCATGATGGAACCAACTCCTTCGCACGATGATGTCAAAACGTGGCTTCTCTCTATGACAAGAAAGATGATTGCTGTGATGATTCTTCAGAAGTCTATAGCTGACAGGCCAGAGCAGGTAGTCTGGAAGGGCAAGGGCAAGGTGCTGAGATGTGTGCAAGAAGGGGTGGTGTTGGATTTGAATGCGGGCGGCGCATCCTGGTGGAGTAGATTCTTAGGACCGTTCCATATCGTCCCCCGTTGGATTCAAAAACCTCTATCTGTTCCCTATCATGATTTGTCGATGGCTCAGGATCCCGTCACGGGAACAAAGCAGTTAGTGATTGATGTAGATACCTGGAAACGTTCTACAGAAGAATTAATCAAGAAGTCAAATCCCGAAGAAGAACTGTAGACTGCGAAAATGCGGAAGGCAAATCCGAAAAGATTAGGGTAGGCCCTTAGGACTTGCGTGAAAATAACTTGAACACATTCGCAACAAGATTTGGGGTAGATTTGGACGGAACGATTGAGGAAAAACGGAGGCATAGCAGAGCTATGGTGAGGTTTTTGCGATTGAGGCGCGTTCAAAGATGGCCTGAAGATCGGCTGCGAAATGTCCAAGTTATTTTCACGCGAGTCCTTAGTTAAGGCTTGGGTCAATGGGCATGTGGGCATACATGCTGTAGTCTTCTCCAAATGTTTGAAGGACTTCAGCCCATAGACCCGAGGGGGAATGTTCGAACACGAACTGAGGTTTGGCCGGCATGATGAGCCAGGATCCGCTTTGCATTTCCTGTTCTAATTGTCCGGGTCCCCAACCGGAATAGCCCATAAAGGCGCGGAAGGATTCTTCTTCGGCAGGAACTTCGAGAATGCGTTTGAGTGTGTCTGTGTTCCCTCCAAGATACACGCCCTCGATAACGGCCTGCGTGTTTTCAACTTCCTCATTCAAATGATAGAGCACAAGCAAGCTATCTTTTTGCACTGGTCCACCGGTGAAGACCCGGTGGGCTTGCCCTTCAAGAACTGGCATGTGCGGTAACACCTCGGCGATATTCATCTCGGTCGGCCGATTCAGGACAATTCCCAGGGCACCTTCGGGACCATGTTCGCACAACAGAATAACGGTCTGACAAAAATTCGGATCACGGAGCGCGGGAGTCGCAATGAGAAACACGCCTTTGCCAAGTTGAATATCCATTGTCGATTTTACCGTGCGTAACAATATCCTTCAAGAGACAATCGAGAGAGCGGCGGCATTGACAACATGGTCATGAATCCTTTCCACTGAAATCCCACATTCGTCACACATCAACCTCACTCTCATCGAATCTGAACCCCTTAATGCCGATAATCTTTAAATTCCGTATTCGTGTCGTCCAATTTCAAAAACGTGCGCATCTGAGTCTTCAGGGTTGCCCTGGCACTTTCATCTCCAAGATTTAATTGATATTCGTTGATCACCATAGTTTTGGTGCCACCAGGGCCAGCCCACTCATCCCAACAGACCTGACAAACTTTTTGCTTGATTTCCGCTTCGAGCTTTCCCATAAACAAATTGTCAATGATAGGCTCAGCATCCTTATCGCATTTGCTGCAATGAATTTGCGCCATTCTGCTCTCCTTTTGTAAATTAGCGGACGACAAAATTTTCATTCTCAAGATGTTGCAGAGGTGAAATCCTAGCACAGAATTCTGGAGTGAGAAAAGAAGCCAATAGCAATTTCAACGTGAAGGTTGACAAGAGTGAGTAGCTTGGCATCCATGTGTGTCTTGCCCTTACTGAATGGAGAGGATCAATGGCACGGTTAGCAGGTATTGATATCGGGACATTGACCTGTCGATTCTTGGTGGCAGACGTGTCATTGCCACATGAACTCAAGGAAATCGATGCTGATCGACGGATACTGAGGCTTGGCGAAGGCGTGGATCAACACAAGCAGTTATCGCCTCAAGCCATGGATCGAGTGGTGACGACTCTCAAAAAATGGAAAGCACGTGTAGCGCAGTATGATCTAGATGCGTTGGTGATAGTCGCCACCAGTGCGGTCAGGGAATCTACGAACCGCGCAGAATTTTTGATGCGGGTTAAACAGGAAACGGGCTGGGATGTGGAAGTCTTAACCGGAGAAGAGGAAGCCCGTCGCACTCTGTTAGGGATTCGTGTTGGATTGCCGAAGACGATTACCGAGTTTGTGGGGTTGGATATTGGCGGCGGCAGCACTGAATGTATTCTTGCTCGAAAAGCGCAATCGCCTCAAGTGATTTCCCTCGACCTCGGCGTGGTTCGATTGTTGGAACGAGTTTTTCATCATGATCCACCAACGATACAAGACATTGGCAATGCTGAAAATTGTATCGATGAACAATTAGCCAAAGTGATACAGACCTTTGAACATTTGCCGAATATCCCACTCGTAGGAACCGCTGGCACCATTACGACTCTTCCAGCAATGGCTCAACGTCTCAAGCAGTACGGCCGAACCCGAATCCAAAACTATGAACTTACCCTCTCCACAGTCAAAAGTTTGGAGAAAGACCTCATCACAAAGACTGGTTCAGAACGCTTAGGCATGTCAGGCGTTGAACGAGGCCGTGAATATGTCATCATTGCAGGCACGATAATCCTTCGCCGAATAATGGAAACCTTCGAATTCGATACGTGTCTTGTTAGCGACTACGGCCTTCGCGAAGGAATCCTCGTAGACCTGGCAACAAAAAAATCATAGGGAGGGCACAGCCCGCCGAAGAATTCTGAAAAGGTGGGCGGTGCCCACTCTACGACTTATTATGTTGGACAAGGTAGGGCGGACATGG
>QIMB01000421.1 GCA_003233615.1 Nitrospirota bacterium | reverse complement strand
AGGCCTCTTTTTTTGCCAACCCTCGAATAAAAAGCGGCACCGCCACATTTTCCATGGCTGTGAGGGTAGTCAATAAATTATATTGCTGAAAGATAAACCCGAGATGATCCCGGCGAAAACACGTCTTTTCTGATGCCGATAAATCCTGAATTGTTTCCCCTAAAATCCTGACGTCTCCAGTATCATTTTCTAAAATGCCGGCGATCACGGATAAGAGCGTGGTCTTCCCACTGCCGGATGGCCCCACAAGTAGTAAGACTTCCCCGTTGGCCACATCCAAATCCACGCCTTTCAGTACCGGAATTTTTGTGTCCCCTTCGCCAAATGATTTTGTCACGCCTCGCACACGAACCAACCAATGTGAAAGATCTTGCTCGAAACGCTCACTACCCTGATTCAGGTTCTCATCCACGGAACACCACCGCTGGTTCAAGTTTAGCGAGTTTCCGAATGCTAATGGCGCTGGATAAACTACAAATCATCAGTAACGCGACGCCGACGCCACCTAACAAGGGCCACGTTTCGACAAATGGTAATGCCCCACCACTCGCAATTAATCCAAACATCGTGGCAAGCCCCACACCCATGCCATAACCAATCATGCCGACGGTGAAGCTTTGCAAGAGAATCATCCTCGCCAACATGCCCGTGCTCGCACCAATGGCTTTGAGCGCACCAAATTGCCGGAGATTTTCAATCGTGAAAAGATAAAAGGTTTGCCCTGAGATGGCCATACCGACAATGAATCCCAACAACACCGTCGTCCCAAAATTCACGCCAATCCCAGTATTTTTTAACATCCACAGGACGGTCTTCCATCCAAACTGTTCTTCCGTAAAGGCCCCCAATCCCGTTTGTTCATGAATGCGACGCGCCAATTCTTCAGGGCTCACTCCGTCAACAGGACTTGCCAGCACATAGGATAATTTTCGCCGTTCCGGAGGCGTCACTTCTAATGCTCGTTTATATGTCGTATAGACAAATGGGAAATTCTGAAAACTTTTTTGCGCATGCACAAGAGCCACAATCCGGACACGGTGGTCATTGATTTCAAACGTGGTTCCGACTTTGATCTTTTCAGGCCCACCCAATCGTTCAACGCCTGTTTGATCAACCGCCACGGCTTCTGGCGACCGGAGTTCTTCAATGTTTCCTTCGATGATGGTCACGGGACGTCCAATCAACGTACTGGAATCAATTCCGATCAACGCAATTTGTTCGTAATTCCCATCACGTAAACGCGCCCGTTGCACCCCCTTATACAGAGGCACCGCCCATTCCACACCGGGAACGCTTCGCACCATGTTTACCGTCGTATCGGCCAACGGTTTAATCTCTTCCACCTGATTGATATTGAGGTCAGTGACCCACACGGGAGCATTCACATTCGTAATTCCCGACTGCGTCCAAGTCATGAGTCCCCAAAATATCGAGCCCTGTTGAACGATTAACATCGTGGAAAACGTGAGGCCCGCTAACAGCATCATGTATTTGGCCCGGTCACCGAATAACATTTTAAGCGCGACGAAATTCATAATATTCGTTTTTTCTTCGACCCTTTGAGTGGTGTCGTTTGAGATTTCCTTTTTTTTGCCTGAGATGGTTTTTGCGTTAAACCATCCATAAACACCGTCACAAACGTATGAACAATGTCCTGAGGTTCCTGAGTCAGCGGAGCCCGAAATAACACGGTCAGCAGTCGATGATAAATCAACATCCCCATAAACGCACGAGCCGCAATCAATGGTTCAACCGGTTGAAATGCTCCATCTTCAATTCGTTGTTCAATATAGGTAGCCAACACGTCATAAAAATGACGAATATGGTTTTGAAAAAACATATCCGATAATTCATGACTCTCTAATGCGCTGAATAGAAGCAGTCGCATAAGATTCTGGTCAGGCGCACCTCCCACAATCGTTTCAGCAAGCGTTGTAAATACTGCCACGTCGTTGCGTTGCTCGGTTAAAGACTGAATCCGTTCGAGTAAGTCGGGGACAGGGGATTTCTCCGCAAGAATCGCGGCATATAAATCGTCTTTACTCGGGAAATGTTTAAAGATTAACGATTCACTCACTCCGGCTCGAGCCGCAATCTCACGAGTCTTCGTCCCGCTAAACCCTTTTTCACCAAATAACGCCGATGCTGATCTAATAATACTCGCTCGCCGGGAGGCTGCAGGAATGCGGGGACTTGAGGATTTCCGAGAATATTTCTTCATATAAGTAAGTGTTTACTAACTATAGTATGACTTCAATAAAACTCAGTCAAGCATTTGAGCCAATGGTTACGCTTGCTGCTACTCGTGACTTGCTACGGGGCCACCGCCGGACTTCTCCATTTGAAAAAAGGGGGTTAGGGAGATTTTCAAACAATCGCTACTAGCGAGACATAGACTAGGAGGCTTGCGGAAATACGTATTAAAGTTAAGCAATGCCCCACACATGACTCACATGCTTTTAGGTTGACTCAAGTCCAGGGAAATTGTCTTACGATCAGGATTCACATATACTATTTTGGGAATGTGGGAAATATCTGCGAACGATTGGAGATGGCCATGAACAAACTGACAGCAACCGATGCACTTCGCCTATCCATACCGGAACGCATCCAATTGGTGGAGGATATTTGGGATACGATTGCCAGTCAGGCTGAAGCACTAGAACTCACGGAAGAAGAGAAGACATTACTTGATGAACGACTACATGCCCATCATCAGGATCCCACAGCTGGTTCTCCTTGGCGAGATGTCTATCAGCGATTGACCAGCCAACATGGTCTTTAACCTCATCATTCGTCCAGAAGCTGAACAGGATCTGTCCGAAGCATTTCATTGGTATGAAAAACAACGAACAGGTTTGGGACATGACTTTCTCTTACAGGTTGATGCGGGGTTTCGGTTTCTAGAGCGTACGCCTTTGGTATTTCCCGAAATCTATCGAGGGATTCGTCGACACCTCATCAAGCGGTTTCCCTACAAAATTTTCTCTCTGGTGGAGGAGAGCACAGTCGTGATTTTAGCTGTTGTATACGGTGGACGAGATCCGCAGTGGATAAGAAAACGCTTAGTCTCATGAGGCCTGTGTACTATCAAGGAGCTAGATTCATCGGCATGGCCGAGGAGAATTTATGCAAACAATTAATTTTGATATTGGACAATTACTAAAAAAAATACGTGCAGGGCACTTTTTAATTCCTCAATTCCAGCGAGATTTTACATGGAAAGAGGGTCAAACAAAGTTGCTAATTGATTCTATTGCAAGAAACTACCCAGTAGGTTCCTTATTGATTTTGGGGAGGAATGAAGAAGTGCCACTGAAGTCTAGGAAATTAGATGCTACATACCCCCCTAAAAATGGACAAATTGATGATTCAGTATCATTTGATGAGCCAAGTTCGGAATCGTATTATGTTCTCGACGGGCAACAACGATTGACATCTATTGCGAGGGTCTTCCTGGATGCTCATCCTATAAGAAATTACTATTTCGACTTAAAAAAAATGCACGAGGTTTTTAATGATGAGAACCCCAGTTGGATTGTTAGCCGAGCACGAGGCAAGAAAAACCCAGATAGAAAGGATAACAATAGGCTGATTAGAACTGATGTAGCATTAGACCAAGCGAAGTGTGACGTATACATATCAGAGTACATAGAAGACTCTGGTGACTTTCCTGAATTCGAATCGGATAAAACACTTGCTCGACAAGCTGCTGCTAGGTTGAAGGGAGTTTTTGAAACAATAAGGAAATTTTCAATACCCTTCGTAGCGCTTGACAATGATGCACCTTTGGAATCGGTTTGCAGAGTATTTGAAACTATTAATTCGACTGGTACACGCCTTACAACATTTGATTTAGCTGTTGCCCGTTATTATCCTACCCCTGACCTTAAGGAACTTTATGATAATTCAAAAGATAGCTACCCCATATTGGTAGAATATGAAATTGATGGAGAGCGTATCCTTCAAATACTATCCCTTTATTCTTTGAGAAATCTGGCAAACAAGTTTCCAGAAGCAACAAGGTCAGTCCTTCTAACCCTACGACCAGACTTTATAACTGAGCGATGGACAGATGCAGCGTTTCACCTATCCGCGGCTTGTGAGTGGGTGAAGCAACTTGGAGCTACAGCTAAGACACAGCCTCCCCATGGTACATTGGTGTCAATCGCAGCTACCCTGATGTGTTTTCCAGGAAATCTCTCAAAGCCTGCATTCTCAGGCACACTTAGGAAGTGGTATTTTTGCTCTACGCTAGCGGCTAACCCATCACCAGCTAATAATTATAAAATTGGTGATGATTTCAGAAGATTCTGCAACTTTCTGGAAAGAAATGAAACAATTCAATACCCTCGGGTTCACTTTACGACGGATGATATTATAGACATTAAGCATATCTCGGATAGTCGCTATAAGGCGATTCAAGCGTTGATGAGAACGACAGTAAAAGAGGATTTAATTACCGGGAATGCCCTCAGTGGAAATTTAGAAGACCACCATATATTTCCGTATTCATTGAATAAATCTGGCTTAAGTAAGAACAAGCTAAATTCAATAGCTAATAAAATTATTGTTTCCGAAGAAACTAATAGAACTATTGGAAACAACAATCCTGATAAGTATCTTATTGAGTTGGTGGAGAACCATAGAAGGGAAGGGAATTTGGCAGATCTAGAGCGAAGACTGAAGGCATGTTTGATTCCATATTCGAGTACTCATGATTATTTTGAGATTTCCATGCGAAAAGATTCGTTTGAGAAATTTCTTGAAAACCGGTCACAACTAATAGTTGAAAGAATAAAGGAAATCGTTGGCGATGCATGGAAGGCGCCATTGGATAGCGAAGATGTTAATTTGGAAGATGACGAATTTGTGACAAGTTAGAGTATAGGGAGTTTAACGTGAGACTGAATTTGGAGTCACTGCTTGAATTGCCATACGTTACAACCTGTGGTTTGCTTCCAACCGAAGGCATGTGCGCCCCGAGGCCGACTTAATTTTGGGAGAGGCGGGACGAAGAGATCCTAAAGCGCCTATCTGCCCGAGCAGTTCGTTCGTAAGACATCATAGGCGCTAGACGGCACACGAAGAAAGATGCTTTGTAGCCCACTCGCACGGATCGTCCCAAAATCGAATCCTCGATTTAGGGTCATTGCTTGACTTAACATACATACCGAACCTTGGCTTGCTGCCAACTGAAGCCACATGTCTCAAGGTCTCCTTGAATTTGAGAGAGGTGAGACGGGGACATCTCAAAGCGCGGGGCCACCCGCCCGAGCAGTTCGTTTGTGAGACACCCAGCCGCCAGGCGGCACGCAAAGAAATATGGCATGGATTTCGTGTCAGACTTGGTTAGATTACCTAATCATCCCTTTTCCTCTTTCTCAGGAATCCTAGACCCTCAGTAAAATTCATTTTCCTGCATAACATTTACCCGACGGTACGCATACAGAGCTGAAAATGTAACCGAATATTCCATTCTGTTACATGAAAGTGGAATGAGGCTGTAAGCCGCCAAGTAGGAAAGGATGAAAATCATGAAAGTGCCTTGTTGATATCCTGCCGCCCTATGATATTCATGATCTCGACGGTATCGCTGTCAATGCGGTACTAGATACTGTCAACGCCGCATATGCTATGCCTGTATCCTTCGCGAATATCTGCAACGGCTTGAATATCTTTATCGTAACAGCGCCTTCAAATCTTTCATGAGCAGGAAGAGATGAAAAGCATCCGTCCGGCTTATCTCAAAATCAAACTGCTGATACCAACTCTTAGCATCGTCATCTTTTGCGTGGACCAAAAGTGCCCGTATTCCGGCAATCTCCGAAGCCTCGACAGTCCGCAATAGGGCATCCTTCAGTAAGGGTCTGTCCCAAAATAACTTGATGTTCTTGATTGAAGACGATATCATTGTTGAATGACTCCAACGGACGGAAAACTAAAAGAAAAACTTTCAGTATTACTTCCTTCTCTCAATGAAAAGCAAAAGAGGTTGCTTGTAGGTGCCGAAGCCATTGCTCTTGGTTACGGAGGAATTAAATTTCTGTCCGATATTACAGGCATGAGCACGAATACTGTCACTAGAGGTATTCGCGAGATAGAGCGCGGCAATGAGGATGTGTCAAGAATTAGAAGCAAAGGCTCAGGTAGAAAAAAGCTCACTATGAAATATCCAGAAATTAAAAACTGTATAGAGGATCTCATTGAGCCTGAGACAAGAGGTGATCCTGAGAGTCCATTGCGTTGGACTTGTAAAAGTGTTCGCAACATTTCTGACTTCTTGGATAAGGAAGGCTACTCTGTTAGTAGGCAATCCGTTGCACGGATCTTACGCAAAATGGAATACAGCCTTCAGGGTAATCGCAAAACAAAAGAGGGGAAGAATCACCCAGATAGAGACTATCAGTTTCGCTTCATTAGTAGGAGTTGTCAGAGATTTTTATCTCAAGACAATCCAGTCATTTCGGTAGACACGAAGAAGAAGGAATTGGTTGGAGAATATAAAAATGAAGGACGGGAGTGGCATAAAAAACAAGGGGCGATTGAAGTAAATGGCCACGATTTTCCCGATCCTCAAGTACCCAAAGCCATTCCTTATGGTATTTACGATGTCGGCGATGATTCTGGCTGGGTGAATGTGGGCATAACAGCAGATACCGCCGAATTTGCTGTATCAAGTATTCGATACTGGTGGCAGTACATAGGCAATCGGCGTTACCCTAATTCAAAAAAGTTATTAATTTGTGCTGACGCTGGTGGAAGCAATGGATATCGGCTGCGACTGTGGAAAAAAGAACTTCAACGTTTTGCTGATGCCCGAGAGATAGAGATATCGGTCAGTCACTTTCCTCCAGGGACGAGTAAATGGAACAAGATTGAACATAGATTGTTCTCTTTCATCAGTATGAACTGGAGAGGAAAACCATTGACCAGTTATCAAGTCATTATTAATTTAATAGCATCAACAACGACCAAGACGGGGCTGAGAGTAAAAGCAAGATTGGATAAAAAAAATTACAAGAAAGGCAAGAAAGTGTCAGATATTGAAATGAATGAAATCAGATTAGTGAAGAATACATTTCATGGCGAGTGGAACTACACAATCAAGCCGAGGAAATCATAAGTCGCAAGAACATCAAGTTATTTTGTGACAGGCCCTAACGCCTTTCCAAGTCCTTGCCCCTGTGCACGATGTTCAACCGCTAATCGGGCCAAAATCATAACCGGGACAGGGTGTTTGGCCAGTCCCTTTTGAACCCGTTCCGGGGCATGCTCGTGACTGACGGAGCCTACAATCAATGTGTAAAACCCCATGACCGTTTTCCCCTTGCCGGTCACATAGGTTTGGGCCGCATTGTTGTTCTGATTGAGCAGTGCATATCGCTGCAAATAACTATTGAGCGCACCAGAACCACAATCAAACGTTTCGACTTTATGAGAAGCTGTGAGTTTTTCTATTGGAGAGAAGGCAGGCTTGGAATTCACGGTTCAAGAATACTCTTCTCAGAAAGCAATTTTCGCAGGCGTGGCTTGCTTTTGACAGGACGGTCAAATACCGCTTGAAACGCTTTCCAATCTTTTGCATTCAATTCAAATAATTGCCGATCAGCTAACGTTCGAGAAGCCGCATTTAATCCGTGATGAAGTAAAAACTCTGTGACGGACTTGTGACTGGCAGCAGCGGCTTGTTGCAACAACTGCTTCGCCACGACAGGCAGGCGAATATCAATGCGCTCTTTAGTATCTATTCTGGCCATCGGCAAATCTCCTTCTTTCTTCTACTCTATCACAATCCGTACGTTGTGTGTACATAAAAATGCTGTTTTGGAACTCAGTGATGAACGAAATACTGATGAAAGCATCCTTAACGTACGATTTATTCCGTTCTATGGCGGGACCCCAGACAGGCAAAGCCGGCATTTGCCCGTGGACGAACCATGTTGCCGGTCAGATCACATAAACTGAGAACTGCGCCACGCTTCTGGATAAGAAACGTTACAATGCGGGTGGCCGTCAACGGAATTTCGGCATGGCCTTTCGCCCATCGACTGACGGTTTCACGATTTACATCGATAT
>QIMB01000367.1 GCA_003233615.1 Nitrospirota bacterium | reverse complement strand
TTAAGAGATAGGCCTCGCTTTCAATGAGTGTGGCCCGATAGCGCCCTTCCCACAGCGTTCCTGTGCGGTCATAGTTGGCATTGAAATATTGAACATAGCGTCGGCCTAAGGACTGAAAGGTCTTTGGGAGGCTCTCTTCATGGGTTGGTGTGACCAGGAGATGCACATGATTCGTCATCAGGACATAGGCGTGAATGGCACATCCATGCCATTGAGCGGCTTCCTTTAACCAGTCTAAATAGACGTTGTAATCTATGATCTGACTAAAGAGTGCTCCGCGATTGTTTCCCCGTTGGATGACGTGGAGGGGAACACCAGGGACAAAAAACCGAGGCAACCGTGCCATCATGGCTCCTTTGGTGTAGGTTAAATGTTATGGTAGGCATCGTAGCAAGGATCGCTTCGATAAGTCGAGTCTGACCCCTATATAAAAAGTAGGAGTTATGAGGGGAGGGTATTGCGGAGCTCTTCTAGGTTTTTGATGACGAGGAGGTCGCCATTGGAGGTCGCGACGGTAATGCCGTCATCGCAAACCGATCGGCATTTTCCAAGTTGTTGCAAGCGCTGGAGGGACTGCGCGAGCGCAAAGAACGCTGCAGAATAATTGGGTTTGACCTGAATGCATTGTTCCAAGGCGGAGACGGCTTCAGCCCAATTGTCGTCACTCATGTAGGCTTTCCCTAACCCGAACCAGAGGGTTTCATCCTTTGGGTCTAGTTGTAAAATTTTCTTAAATTGTTCGATCTTTGGATTGGCCATTGTGGAAGATTTTCTACTTCATGAATGTTGCGGACGATGAAGAATCATCACCCTATCATGCGGATTACTGCGTTGTCTAAGAAAAGGAGGCTATGGTAGGATCGTCTCGATTTTCCTTCCTGAGATAAGTCAAAACTATTGGTCATGTATTGATTTTCTCCCCATTCACATATTGATATTCAAGCAGGAGGATTGTGAACAATGGGACGCGTAGGGTTTGTGTATGATCCCAAGTATTTAGGCCACGAAATGGGCCGGAGTCATCCGGAATCTCCTGGACGGCTTCAAGCCATTTGTACGCAATTGCATGCGTCGGGCACGTGGTCTCGCCTGCATCACATCGCACCTCGTCGTGCCGAACGACAGTGGCTTGAATGTATTCACGATGCGTCATATCTCGATAGCCTTGAACGGCGCTCTCCCGCGGATGGCTATGCGTCTCTTGATCCTGATACCTCGATGTCACCTGGCACGTTGGATGCGGCCTATTTAGCGACAGGTGGCGCGCTGGCGGCTGTTGATGCCATGATGAATGACGATATTGATCAGGCCTTTTGCGCTGTACGGCCTCCTGGACATCATGCGGAGGCTGATCGGGCGATGGGGTTTTGTTTTTTGAATTCGGTGGCTATCGCGGCACGGTATATTCAGCAACGCTATGGCGTACAGCATGTGCTTATTGTGGATTGGGATGTGCATCATGGAAACGGCACGCAGCATGCTTTTTATGACGATGATTCGGTCTTGTTTTTTAGCACGCATCAATTTCCTTTTTATCCTGGAACTGGACATGCTACGGAGACTGGAGATGGGAAGGGCAAGGGGTTGACTATCAATGTCCCGCTTTCAGGAGGACAGGGTGATGATGAGTATCAGGAGATTTTCCAGAAGGTCCTGGTTCCTGCAGCCGATGCTTTTCAGCCAGAATTCGTGCTTATTTCTGCTGGATTTGACGCTCATCGAGATGATCCTCTCGCGAGTATGGAGCTGACCGAACAAGGGTATGCCGAGTTAACAGATATGGTGGCATCCATTGCGAAGAATTTTTCGGGTGGGCGCATTCTGTCATGTCTAGAAGGCGGGTATCATCTGCAGGCGCTGGCTGGCTCTGTTGATCGGCATCTTCAGGCGCTACTGGACAACTAAGGACATGAAACCCAAACGATCATGGCGTGTGCGAGTCTGGCTCTTTCTCATCGTGTTGGTGGGAATTGGCGTCTATATTTTCTATACCGAAGTGCGTCCAGTTGTCATTTTTGGGTTGCGTGATGATTATGCGCATGCCATTCCCTATCAGCAGGTTCCTCTCGGGCTGCAGAGTTTGAAGGCTGAGGAATGTGGTCGGTGTCATGAAGAAATTTATCAGGAATGGAAGACGAGTATTCATGCGAAGGCGTTTCATGACCCGTTTTTTCAGGCGTATTGGAAAAAGGATAAGAATATATGGGTGTGCTTGAATTGCCATACGCCTTTGGAAAATCAGCAGCCCACGCTGGTGAAGGATATTCCTCGTGGACGAGTCGAGCAGGCCTTTGAAATCCCCAATTATCGATTCGATCCTGAGTATCAACAGGAAGGGGTGACCTGTGCAGCGTGTCATGTTCGTGATGGGATGATTCTTGGTCCGTACGATGATTCCGCGGCGCCGCATCCTACGAAATTCGATCCCTCCTTCCGCACCACAGAAGTCTGTTATCGTTGCCATAGTGTGGTCTCTGGTCCTACACAATTTTATGCTGATGCGCCATGTGGAACCTTCTCTGAGTACGAAGGGGCATTTTTCATGAAAGAGAAGGGTCTTATTTGCCAGAATTGTCATATGCCGGGCGTGCTGCGGCCCGCGGCGACGGGGAGTCCGATCCGATTTGGTCGTCGACATCTCTGGCGTGGTGGACACGATCCCGATATGATTAAGCAGGCGGTGGCTGTGCAGGTGCAGGCTGATCCGCCCTCCCCGGAACCAGGTGATGATGTGACCCTGACGCTCACGTTGATCAATGCAGGGGCGGGTCATAAGATTCCGACCGGGGACCCTGATCGGCATTTTACAGTTGAATTTTCAGTGCGGGACGCTCAGGGAGCCATAGTGCGTGAACAATCTGACACGATGGGACGTTGGATTCTCTGGCAACCAGTCATTGTTGAGGTCTACGATAATCGTCTGCTGCCGTTAGCCAGCCGTGACTATACGTTTGACTATACAGTGCCTGAGGACGAAACAGGGTGGAGCGTACAGGCACGAATTCGGTATCATATATTGACGGATGATCAACATCAGATGCTGAAGGATGAGTACAGTCTTACGGCAGATGATCCGTATGTGTTTACAATTTATGAACGAGAGTTTCCATTAGGTCCGACATTGTCTGCGGTCTTAGATGATCAAGAGATCGATCCGCGAGTGGGCTGTCGTCTGCCTGCTGATCGCGGTGAGTCTGAGAAATCAACGAGAATGTCTGCACAGCAAGCATTGAAGGGATGAAGAGGTATGGCCACGCAAGATGTATTTATTGATTCAGAAACGTTGTTTCAAAATTTGGGGCGTGAAGATTTGGTACTACTTGATGTCCGTGGGCCTGCCGCCTACACCTCTCATATACCAGGAGCGGTCAATAGTACATGGCATGAATATAGCGATCCTTCTGCCGTGTCCAAGGGCGTGTTGAATCCAGATGTATCACAACTCGAACAGCGACTACAGGCATTAGGTCTGAACCAGTCCAGTGATGTTGTGATTTATTCCAATCCGTTCGATAATTGGGGCGATGAAGGGCGGATGTTTTGGATGCTGCAGTATTTAGGGCATCCCAGCGTGCGGATTTTGGATGGTGGCTGGGTGAAGTGGGTGGCAGAACAACGGCAATTTGACCATGAGGCTGTGAAGCTGCCAAAAGGTGATTTTACGGTGACAGCCCATCCCGAGCTGATGATCACGAAAGATGCGTTAAAGAAATTGGTGAAAGCGCCCCATCTCAATACGGTCATTCTGGATGCCAGAAGCGTCGAAGAATATGCCGGGAAAGAGATTGATGGTTTGCCACGAGCCGGACATATTCCCTCGGCCATCAATATTTCCTGGAACCAGTTTTTGAACAAAGATGCGACGGTCAAAACGTCTGAACAGGTGAGAAATATTTTTGAAGAGCATGGGCTGCGAGACGACCAAGAAATCATTACGTATTGTCTTGGAGGCGTGAGAGCCGCCTGGGTGTATTGCCTGCTTCGAAATGTGGGTTTTGACCAGGTGAAAACTTATCCCGGTTCGTGGTGGGAATGGTCGCGAGATTTTGCGGCTCCAGCTGAAAAAGATGTGAAGCTCTTACATAAAGTGAATAATCCCCAGCCGATGAAGTCATCTTGATCTTCTTGAGGTGGCATGAGAGGATAGGAAAACACATGTTGTGGCAGGTCTGTGGAATTTTCATTATTTTCATAAAGGAGGACTAGGATGCGTATTGGAACATTGGTCAAAGGAATTGGCCTGGTGAGTATGCTGGCATTACTCACAGTTGGAGCGTGGGGATCAGTGGCCATGGCTGATGGCAATCCTCATGTGGCTGAGGCCATAGCCCACGCGGAAAGCGCTGCCGACCATGGCGGCCAGGGCCATCCTGATGCACTTGTGAGTCATGCTGAAGAGGCCTTGACGCATGCCCAAGCTGCTCAGAAAGAGGTTACCAATCCTCATTTGGATGAAGGGGTGCATGAGTTAATGGAAGCCATCACTCATGGCAAACTAGGTCATGCGAAAGTGGGGACCAAACATGCCAGCAGTGCCGTGATGCATATGAAAGAGGTTCATTGACTTCTGCCTTCAATTTTTTTGGAAAAGCGGGTAGAGGAAACTCTACCCGCTTTTTTTATGAATGAATCTGGAGAGAGTATGAAGGTCGGATTTTTTCAGTTTGACCCGCAATTTGGCAATATCCAACGTAATGTGGAAACGGTCATACAGGCTATTCATGCATTCCAAGGGGACCTCTTAGTTCTTCCCGAATTAGCAGTGTCGGGATATCAATTTGTGTCCAAAGAAGAAGTCTGGGAGTTGGCCGAACGTGTTCCCACGGGGCCAGTGTGTCAACAACTGGAACAGGCGATTCGAGGTCGAGCACTCCATGTTGTGGTGGGGTTGGCGGAGCGTGAACACGACAGTGTATATAACGCTGCTGTCTTAATCGGTCCAAACGGGTATGTCGGGACCTACCGAAAAACACATTTATTTTTTGAAGAGACGCTCTGGTTCTCTCCGGGCAATACGGGATTTCACGTCTGGGATATCGGCCAGGCAAAAGTTGGACTCTTGATCTGCTTTGATTGGTTTTATCCAGAGGCAGCGAGAACCTTAGCACTCAAGGGTGCGGATATTCTCTGTCACCCCAGTAATTTAGTGCTACCCCATTGCCCCGATGCGATGGTGACCCGATGCCTGGAAAATCACGTTTTTGCCATTACCGCCAATCGTGTCGGGCAAGAGCAGCGAGAAAATAAATCGGCTTTGTCGTTCATCGGCCTCAGTGAAATTGTTGCTCCAAACGGACAAATTTTACATCGCGCATCGCACAATGACTCGGAATTGTTCATGCATGAAATTGATGTTGCCCAGGCACGCGATAAACGCATCAATCCGTATAATGACTTGCTCAAGGATCGACAGCCTCAATGGTATGTGTAGCTGTGAGGGGTAGGGCGTAAGGCGAGAAGAGAGGGACATCCTCCTGTTTCTTCCCGCCTGACGCTTGACGCTTCACGGTTTTGTTGGCTTGACATAGCCTTGCAGATATCTTACATCCTTTTCTTATGGGCGTAAGTGTAGGATACTACTAGGGGGAAGACCAAATTTTCATGGATGAATACTTTTGTGAGCAGGGATGAGGAGGTTGATATGACACGGTGGGTTGCAATGGCGTTAATGCTGACGGTGGGTCTGTCAGGGTGTATGGTATCCCAGGGAAAATATGAGGCGGCCGTTTCCGATATGGAATCAGCCAAAGTTGACGTAGAAAAAGGCCGTATGCATCAAGATGCACTTGAGGAGCAAATTCAAAACCTCAAAGGATTGAACGAAAAAATTTCCACAGATTTAGAGATCATGACAACTGAGGTGCAACGCATCAAGGAAGGCCGCGCGAACGAACAGACCTTACTGAAAACTCGAGAACGAGAGTTGAATCAGGAAAAGGCAGAGCTGAGTTCAAAGTTTCGGGTCATGATGAAGCAATATCAAAAAGTTCGAGCGCGAAACAAAGCCCTGGTGAAGGATGTCTTGCGATATAAAAAAGAACTCAAAAATTCACATGATGGCACTCAATCCACTATCGGAAGAGCAACAACCCGTAGCTCGCTATTAGGATCTACGATATCTAAGGCTGTCCCCTCACGGTCCAAACGTTCCTCTTCTGTGACATCAAAGGTTGTCGTGCCATCTAAGCCGCAAACGCCAAAAATTGCCACGTTGCCAACGATTCCAATCGCTGGAAGTGATCTGGTGAATATCAACAACGCTTCAGTGAGTAGTCTTGTGTTAAGTCTGGGATTGAGCCGTGAGGCGGCAGAAGACGTGGTGGCCAACCGACCCTATCGCTTGCGTGGAGAATTAGTAGCCAAAAACGTTCTTCCTAAAGCCACGTTTGATGAAATCAAAGGCCGTATCACGGCAGCACCATAATATCTAGGATAATTGTTTGAGAGATATGATCAATCACCGATTGCTCTGATGACTCACTGAATTTTCAAACATCGCACAACATAGAAAGGGGACGTTCATGCTTGATGAACGTTCCCTTTTTTTGTGCTAAGTGCGAGCCTATTGGTGTTCTTCTAGATGTGAAAAATATGAAATATCTTTCAAGCAGCGGTCTTCGAGGATTTGGCTATCTTGCAGATGATGAGGCGATCAGTTTGATGGGACAGGTGTTCATTGTGGGTCACCAGGATAAACGCCGTCCCATGTTTTTCATTTGATGTTCGTAAGTGGAGTCCTTGAGCCTTAGGGTGGAGGCACAATTTGCGCGAAGTGTGTAGTCGTGTGTATAATGAGTTGCATGCGTTGATACACCATGAATAGTAAAGACATTATCAAAGCTCTGAGAGGAGATGGCTGGATGGAAGTCGCGCAAAAAGGAAGCCATTGCCAATTGCGACACCCTACGAAAAAGGGGCGGGTGACCGTACCGCATCCGAGACGAGACATTCCGCTTGGCACGGTGAAAAGTATTGAAAAACAGAGCGGTCTTCTCCTGAGATAGAGCCTCAATATAGTAAGGAGAGAAGGAATGGATTACATCGCGATTATTCATAAAGAGGCGAAGAGCCACTATGGGGTGAGCTTTCCAGACTTTCCGGGCTGCATTACGGCAGGGCGTTCTGTTGATGAGGCGAAAGATCTCGCGGCAGAAGCCTTGGCCTTTCATGTCGAAGGATTACGCGAAGACGGTGAGGCCATTCCGAAGTCGTCAAGTCTTGAAGGCATCATGCAATCCCCAGATTTTGCTGACGGGGTTGCCTTTTTAGTCACGCTTGATCAGCCTGACCGAACGGTCCGTGTAAATATCACGATGACCGAAAGGGAATTGCGGGCCATTGATGCCGCGGCAGCCACGCAGGGAATGAAGCGTTCAACCTATCTGGTCAAAGCTGGATTAGAATCAGTTCGTTAAGCCCATAACTCGCATTGGTTTTATCACGTGTACTCCTGCATATGCACTTGACGTGACCTAATCAGCAGCAGCAAGGTGGCAAGGTGGAGCACCCAAAGAATTATCGAGAGCTGATTCAACGCTTCTCCACTGAAGATGCCTGTTTTGATTACCGTGCAGCCATTCGCTGGCCGGATGGCTTTGTGTGTCCTCACTGCGGGGGAAAGAAATTCTGGAAATCTAGGCAGAGGCAGTGGATTTGTAGGACTTGCAGAACGAAGGCCAGCGTATTGGCCGGGACACTTGTGCAGGACACCAAGCTTCCGCTGACTCTGTGGTTGCAAATGATCTGGTGGTTTGTTGGCCCCAAAAACGGAGCAAGCGCGTTGGCTCTGATGCAAAACTTTGGCATAGGTAGCTCTCGAACCTCCTGGAAGCTTTTGAGTAAATTGCGCGCTTGCACAGTGCTTCCCTTACGGCAGCCGTTGAGTGGTGACGGTGAGGGAGATGCAGCGTTCCTAGGAGGCACAAATAATACGGCAATCATAGCCGTTGCCGCTGAGAAACGAGGGAGAGCCCCGGGTAGAATCCGTCTTCAACATATCAAGAGCCGTGAAGGATCCGAGATCCAGAAATTTATAACCGAAACCATTGCACCTGGAGCACGGATCATCTCCGATCGACACAAAAGCTATCCTGCTATCGTCAAACAAGGA
>QIMB01000009.1 GCA_003233615.1 Nitrospirota bacterium | reverse complement strand
AATTGCACACCCAACGAAGTGACCATTTGGGTTTCACCGGGATTTGTGATCATCGAGAACCGTGATTGGCATGAGGGGCATTCAAAAAAGACCCCCAATGCTCCTTCTGCCGGTTTTTCGACTTTTTCAAAGGTCATATAGGTTTCGCATTTGAGACAGACAAATTTCATATCATTTCCCTTCTGAACGTTGGCAATGGCCAACCGTCGCTTCGAACTATGACTATTTCCCCGCTACCACCTGTTGATAGTCCAACAGGGTATGAATTTTTTTGGCTATGTCCTGAAATTTGGCGACCGTGGGATTGTCCCCATTCACGATCGGCTCACCTTTATCGAAGGTACGTGCAAACGTGCGATCAAAGGGAATGCGCCCTAAGAGCGGCAACCCTAATACTTCACACATGGATTCGGTATCGCCTTCGAATAACGCGTTTTCCTCGCCACACGAGGGGCAGCGATACTGACTCATATTTTCAACGACTCCTAAAATCTCTATACCCAACTCTTGCGCATAGGCAATGGATTTTTGCACGACATTCGATGCGACTTCAGACGGCGTCGTCACGACGACGGCACCTGCCAAATCAGGAATGAGACCCACCAAGAGTGGCGGTTTATCGGCAGCCGCCCCTGGAGGCAAATCGGCCAACAGATAGTCTAATTCCCCCCATACCATGTCAGAAAGAAACTCCCGGATCACATTCATTTCTGTCATACCCAACCAGACCGGGCTGAGGTCCATTGGACCCTTCCAGCGAACGGGCGCGTTGTCCTGTAAGAGAAAATCCATCGATGCCACTTTAATATTCAAGGGACCTGTCGGCGGCATGACTCCCTCAGGGGTTTCGACTAATTCCTTGCCTCGCATGCCCAACATTAGCGGCACACAGGGTCCATTAATATCCACATCCAACAATCCCACACGTTGCCCCATGCGTGCGAACGCCAGGGCCAGGTTCACGGTGGTCATGCTTTTCCCCACACCGCCTTTGCCGCTCATCACGACGACTTTACGTCGAATACCCTTCATGCGAGACATCACCATTTTCGTGTGAGCAGACATCTGCTGCAGCACTTTGGCATCGTCAGAATAATGAAGATTGTTCAGAATCGTCTTGAGGTCTTTTTCTTGGTTCATAGCCACAACCTTACATATATCCAAATGATTTATAAGATACTACAGCAAATCACGGTACCACAGCACTTTTTTCAGCGTCAAACGAAGCTTTCCATCAGGGAAATTGGGCGAACAGATCTATGAACTCCCCCCCTAGAACTCTACCATTTTGCTCATTGCGGGGTGCACACGCACCCCGCAGCCATTATTCAATTAGGCAATGCTAGCCTTGACAGCAGCTCGCTTGACGGCCTCAATCCCTTTCTTCATCCCTTGTGGAGTCGCATAGGATTGGCTCGTGCCGATGACTTTGGAATTGCGTGCGACCAGATTAAAATACGATTTTCCCGCTTTGTTCTTTTTTGCGACATAACAGGCAGTATCGGATGCATGGTCCCGAATCGACTGGATGGCTCGACGAGCCGAGGATCGTAACGCATATGCTTGACTCGAAAGAATGATTTCCCCACTTTGCACTTTGAGACGAAAATAGAATTTTCCGTTCTTTCCTGCAAACACTTCAAACCGACTTGTTGAACTTGCCATGTGAAACCTCCTTGTGTGTGGTGAAAAAGACGGAGGACGTCCCCATCTCTCGCTCAAAAACCCGACAGTGAATTTGGCACTCCATATTTATGTATTTAGAACCTGTTGAATATTATTAGTCCCTAGCCCATGAATGCCTGAGGAGCAATCAACGTCAACTGCCAAGGGAATGATCAAAAAAGCATGCCCTGAGTCTTTCCGAAGGGTCCGTCCTGAGCCTTGCCGAAGAAAAGACCGCAGCCTTTTTGACGAGCGAGGCGTACTCTCAGAACATGAACACGGCAAAAAGACGAAAATGCCGCTGGCGGCTTTTCAACATTCCCATTCAGGAATAATCTTGAAGAAGCATTGTTCCAAGCCATTGAAGACGACCGAAATATTCTGCGGCAGTTTCCGCTATATCTTCCAACACTTCTTCGAGTTCCGCTAGACAATCGCGCAGAATCTCTACGCGTTGTTCATCCAAATTCTGCTCTTCAATAAAATAGATCAGGCATCCACTAATCACAGTATCTAAAGTCATGAGTTGCCCTTCGTCACTACCGAGATCGCCGGGCCAATCAGAGCCTTGATGCACCTGCCACGCTTCGCCAAACTTTTCTCGGTCTGTATCAATCACATTGAAGCCCGTGAGTAGGGGAACAACGGTACCTATCGCACATTGTAACTATTCAGCTCATCAAGCCTAATTTACCCACATTGGGCCTTACCGTACCGCGATTGCCCTCCAGATTATGAAACCCTTCGACTGAGCTCAGGGCAGGCATGGAGATAGCGGGCTAGGCACAGATTCTTCGTTGCACTCAGAATGACAATATGGTGTTGAATAGGTACCACATATTACGCATGAGCCAGATGAAAATGTCTGCCTGATGCCTTCCCTTCCCCTTTCACGCATTGCAATAATTCCAAGCTTCTCACTTCTCCCATTTCACTTATCACTTCTTGCTAGTCCCTGCCCCAATTCATGGCATCCAACAGTAGGATCGAGAGGGTACATAATCCCAAGCCCCATATCCTATAGTCGACCGGTTCCCGTTCTAAACACCATTTGACAATGCGCAACCGCCAGAGATCGGACCCTGCATATAAAAAGATGCCCTTTGCCACCATGCTGATGCCCACAACAACCCAGAGAGGTTGATACGCAATCTCTTGCGCGATGACCAGTAACACCAACCCTAATAATCCAGCCAACCCACCCCATTTCAAAAACCCTGGCGACACCATGATAGATTGCCGCAACGTCGCAATCATGCGTTCGGGGGCCACAATCAATGCAATGCCATCGGCCATCCACAACCCTGCGATAAAAAACAGAACGAACATACCCATGGCTCATCCCAGCATTACAAATATCGATGTGTGGTCACAGCACCATGGTCGTCTAGATCATAAAACAACGGTGCTCCAGTTGGAATATTCAGCTCCAGCACAGCTTCTCGTGATAAATTTTCCAAATGCATCACCAGCGACCGCAAGCTATTGCCATGTGCCACAACCAAGACGACCTTCTTAGCGAAGAGCTCCGGACGAATCTGGCTATCAAAATAAGGAAGCACCCGCGCTGCTGTATCTTTCAGACTTTCTCCACCCGGGGGTGGCACATCAAAACTACGACGCCAAATCTTGACTTGTTCATCTCCGAATTTTTTAGCCGTTTCCGTTTTATTCAATCCTTGAAGCTCACCATAGTTGCGTTCATTTAAAGCCTTATCTTCCGTAATGGGAATCGTGGTTTGACCTATCGTTTCCAACACTAGTCGCAAGGTATTCTGTGCTCTGATGAGCACGGACGTGAATGCACAATCAAACTGGAAGGTCTTGAGTTTTTCGCCAGCTGCACGAGCTTCTTCCTCACCTTTTTGCGTGAGCGGCACATCCACCCATCCGGTAAATTTATTTTCCAAATTCCACTGAGATTCACCATGACGTATCAACACTAATTGTGACATTGCGTCTCCTCCTCACACTTGCTTTGGCATGCAACGAATCGTACCATGGCATCAGGCTTTTAGCAGAATCTACGCATCATGACTTCTGATTCCCTCAAATGGCAACAATTCGCGTCCTGGTGGACAACGTTGGCACATCACCATCACGTTGCCAACCGTACAGAGCGATTTTTCCAACAGGGTCTCGGACCCGATCAAGCCCTGAATCGCGCCGCAGAGGAAGGTGGAGACCTGGATTATATTTTGTTCACCCTCATTCGACATTGGATTCCTCCTATCCTTCCGCCCGAAGGGAAAGAACGCACGACGAAGCATGATTCTGATTATTGGGTGGAATCTTCACAAATCTTAAAAGCTGCGGTAACCCGGCTTCGAGAACTCAAACCCGTCATTGATATGCTCACCTC
This sequence comes from Nitrospirota bacterium, assembly GCA_003233615.1. Lineage (GTDB taxonomy): Bacteria > Nitrospirota > Nitrospiria > Nitrospirales > UBA8639 > Nitrospira_E. Next base: position 5,315 of record QIMB01000009.1, on the reverse strand, counting down.
GCCCAACCCCCTTCATAATGCCCCGTCCATGCCATCATCACAGAAACCGCAAGTGGAAGTAGAACTGGCCAATATGGTTGAAGGGATAGCGGAAGTTGTGGGCAGTTATGGTGGTCCAGACTATACGTCCATCGTGAAAAACTTTGACCCGATTCCCCTTCGCCAAACTCAACCTTTTAAACATAATAAAAAACATAGTGCGGAATTATGGGTGGTCTTCTTGTTACGAGAACATTTTCGAAGTTTGGGATTGGGAAAAGACAGGACATGGAAGTTGCTTGCCCAATTAGTGGCTGCCGGGGATATTTTTCAATCCGAAGAAGCCCTTTCCTCACCAGAAGCGCTGAAGTCGTGGTGGACGAAAAATTGGCCTCGAACCTATACTCTCTTGACGGAAAAGACTGGACACAGCGCAGATGCCAAGCACACAGCCTACAAATCTGACTATGAATGGTTTCACGCCTGGTTTACGTGGCAGACCACCACCGCTACTCAATCTCTCCCATCATCCCGTTAACGTATCTTCATTTCACACTCGAACCCTACAAAAATTTAGGAGTGGGGCGTTCTTCAGAACCGTCAAGAAGATCTCCTTCAGGCGGCCCTTGAGAAATCGCCGCAACCAAGAGACCAAACATAAAGACATGCAACGCTGCCCCAAGCCACAACACATAGGGTTGCACGCCCCCCTCTTCTCGAACGAGGTTTGCTCGGGCTGTCTCATCCATGCTTGGAATCGACATGATTCGCTGTAGCTTGTCTTTGACATGCCAATAATAGAGGTAGTTCGCACTCGCGCCAGCCAGTATGCGAGAAACAATGCCTACCGTCATATCCCCGGTGAGAAAGATCGCCAGCGCTGGTGCCACGGCATACAGCAACGCAAACATATACATCTTTCGGTAGAGAAACCATAAGAACGAATCAAAGAGGGCGGCTGGCCAATTCCAACTGAGGGCAAACCGTGGACCGTTCGGGGTTTCCAGATTACTAAATTTTTCTTTGAAATACACAAAGGCGGGACGCCACGTCCACCACGAGCTTAACGAAAACTGTAGTGATTTACTCGGACCAATGAATGTTTCCCACAATTGATGCGTAGACGGTTGTGATTGAACGGGAGATGGTTCAGGATCTGGTTCTGAGGCATGCTTGACAAGCGCTTGGCCACAGTGTGCACAAAAATTTGCGTCACTGGGATTCTCTTGTGAGCACGAAGGGCAGGTGGGCATGGTCTCGGTTATAGCATCCCCACTATATTCAGACAAGATCCGCAATCTCATGTCTTGAGGCACCGCACGTTGAAATTCGTGTGCTTTTCAATACAATCCCCCCCCGGCTCGATATTCTCGATCCAGTTGCTCATAGACCCGCCGCTTTAAATCGATTGACGAAATAGGATGCTCGACCACTCCTTGGGAATCCCAAGAAACCCCGCAATGTCGACATAGCTCGGGAACCGTGGCTGATTTTCTGTCTTGTCTCCGTCCAACTAACCCTTTCAAACATACAGGACAAAATGGGCCTTGAACCAAGGAATCGATAAGATCGTCTCCCATCTCATCGACACTTTCAGCCCCTAAATGAGCCCACAGTGCATCACTGAGCGTCAAACGAACACCTAGGCGAATCAATGATCGTGGATGCTGAATGCCTACAGCTTCTGAGAGCGTGGGCGGACCTTCAGATAATTCCAACTGAGTCACTCTGCGCTCGATCTCTTTCGAAACATATTGCAGTTGGTTGGAAAATTTTACGGTTGCTTCCAATGTAGTCACTCGTGCTTCCCACTCTTGCTGCCTGTCTTGGACGTATGTCTCCAACTCCCTCATTTCGTCTCGACTGACAACTCCTAATGCTGATCGAAGACGGCGGCGAACCCTGTGACTACACGGTAGCCACGTTCTTCCATCTTTCCACCACACCCACAGGGCATAAGCCAGTACAAGGACAATGACTCCGGAAACACTCGCGATCAATTCCATGACTCATCACACCACGTTGAACCTGTACTCATAGATGAGATGGTTATAGCATGCATCTCTCGTTCTGAAAATCTCTGGTTACACCTCTGTCTCGTGAGCTAGGAACCTGTTCGAGAGTAGACTGCTCTACGATGATTGTGCTGGATTAGGCCATATTTCACGGTCCTTTTCGTTACATAGTCCCCACTATGCGCCTCAAACGATCGAAAAATCTGACTCAAACCAGCACAATCTCGTGACGATCGCTAACCTCGGATAGGCTCCTAGACCCACCTACACATTTTCGTTATGGTTTCTTGACGTACGACATTTCTCGATCTTTCGTCTGTCCATCATGCCATATTCTCGTATTCGCGTCTTGGAGTTCATTGATGTCAGAACGTACAGACAAACCGCTCCAGCCAGATTCTAACCACGAAGGCTTGGAGAATGATCGAGTCTTTCTGCTCGATACTCATCGTACCTGGAAACGAACACAACCCACGAGGTTGACAAACCCTGGATTTCCCGACAAACAGCAAACCAGGGAAGGGTCTATTCCCTCTCCACACGATTACTTTCAGGTCGACCGGCGCGGAGCGGATTTCCGGCAGCAAGACCTGCGAAATGCCAATTTTCAAGAGGCGTATTTACCGGGAGCGGATTTTGAAGGCGCAGATCTGCGCGGGGCGAACTTTCACAGCGCCAACTTGCGGAGTGCCCGTTTTCACCGGAGCCAACTTGCGTGGGCAAATTTTTCTCAAGCTGATCTTATCTGGGCTGATTTTCGGCAAGCCGAACTGAGAGGCACTGTTTTCCACCACACCACATTGCGTGGAGCCACATTTGTTGGCGCACAGGCACGAGGTACAGATTTTTCAGCGACGGATTGTTCATGTGCCGATTTTTCTGAAGCCGATTTGAGCGAGGCCGATTTTCAACAGGCGAATCTTCACGGAGCTGCATTTCTCAATGCTACAATAGACATGGCGAACTTCCAAGAGAGCCAGGGCCTAGAACGGGAAACGACCACTCAAGATCCTCCATCCTCGGACGACTCCCTCTTCTCCTAACCCATCATAGGCCGACACTAAACAAGACTGAAGAATCGCAAGACGTGAAACGTTAGACGAAATACCTTCTTGCGCCTAACGCCTCACGATCCTTTGGTCTCCACCCCGTCTTAGAGTCTCTTAGGCAGACCCCGAAAGTTCAAAGTAGGTGCGCAATGTTTTATTGCGCTGAGGTTCTCGCAACTTTGATAAAGCCCGTTCCTCAATCTGTCGAATCCGCTCACGCGTGACAGAGTATCCATGACCAATTTCTTCAAGCGTGGCATCCTCAAGTTCTCCAATCCCAAAACGCCGTCGAATGATATTCGCTTCTCGTGGCGTGAGCGTCTGTAACAACATTGTCACTTTTTCCTGCAAGTCCATTCGCTCAGCGGAATAGAATGGGGATACAGCAGAGGAATCTTCCAACACATCAGACAAATGCGCGTTTTCATCATCACCAACGGGGGTTTCCAGAGAAACGGCTCCTTTCGTCGCAGCTAGAAGAGACGACAATTTTTCTGGAGGCAAATCGAGAATATTTCCCAATTCTTCCATCGTGGGTTCTCGGCCCAATTGAACCGCGAGTCGATCCCATGAACGTCGTACTCGTGTCATTGCATCACACACGTGAACCGGGACTCGAACGGTTCGAGATTGGTCCGCCAAGGCCCGAGTGATCGCCTGCCGAATCCACCAGGTGGCATAGGTACTGAATTTAAATCCTCGCTGATATTCGAAGCGGTCAACAGCCCGCATTAAGCCAATATTGCCTTCCTGTATGAGGTCTAAGAGGTCTAAGCCACGGTTCATATATCGTTTGGCCACACTGACTACCAATCGTAAATTCGCCTCCAACATCGCTTGCTTCGCGAAATGAACCCGGACCTTCGCTTGTTCTAATTGTCGAACTCTGGACAGGAAATCCTCAAAAGGCATGTGCAACAGATGCTCTTCCACATACTTCAAATATTCTATGGGTTCTTGCTGACCACATGGATGAGTAAGATCCTTTTTGTCACCGTCATTCGCCTTCATAGACAAAGATTGGTTGTTCATGCCGAGTTTTTGAAGTCCAATTTGACGAATAACTTCCCGAGAAACATCTACAATCTGCTCTTTCAGCGACTGGATCCGACTTTCTATTTGCTTAAAAAACTTCGGATGCCAATTCACTGTCTTCACGCTCTTGAAGAATCGATTTTTCTCTTCAGAATATTTCTGCAGAAAAGCACGTTTGCTCTTGCTCATGGAGTCTTCTGTAGACAAATCAATCAGTGATTGAACACATTGGCAGAGGTCCGTAAGCTGCTGAATGACCCGTTGTCGAAATTCTTCATCTTCTTCTTGGGGATCACGACATTCCGCCTGATCCGTTTCCCCATCTGCATCCACCACAACTTCTTTATCTTTTTGCCCAACATGCTTGGCTAGGATTTCTCCCAGACTGAGACGCATCTGTTGATCTTTCAAAAACTCCAATGTCATCGGCAAGATAAACAGGGCTTCAAACATGTGTTCCGTCTCTTCTTCAATCTTTTTACACAAATGAACTTCGCCCTCGCGATCCAACAGCAGGACTTGACCGATTTCCTTCAAATAGAGGGGGAGTTCCCTATCTGGCATGCCTGGAGCACTGTCTCCAACCTCCATTTTATTCGGTGACAACGCCGCTGAGCCATGGGCTCGTTTCCCATTTTTAATCGATCCATTCCACGAAGATTTTTGCGATGCAAACGGTAGGCTCATTCATGTCTCCCTTCTGTTCCTGGTCATACAATGTGTTGTCTGGCCTTTTAGACAACGCGAAATTGGCGTCCCTTGCTCTTTCATACTCGCGTGCTATGCAAGATGAGCAAAGGAAGTGCCAGCACAGTATTTTTCAAAAATACGGACGGTTGATTGCAATTACGACAAGCTGTTAGATAATAGTGAGCGGGAAACGCAGTATCGTTGGAAGCGTGGAAAGGAAAGTGTCGAGTTTATTAACGAGAACCTGATACAAGTATGAACAAGGAAACTGTACGAGATTGAATGTATGACTTCCTTTCGTGTGTTTGTGTAACGATCTGTTCGTCAAACCGACTATGCATAACAACAACTCAATAGTGGATAGACTCGGAACCGCCGGAGATGCTTGGAAAAAGCAATCTTGGGAATGAGGCTTTTGGTTAACCACTGTATTTTGGTACAGTCTGTTCCGTTTTTTAGGAAGTCTTGTCACCTTGTTCTCCATGAATTCTCAAAGATAGAGACATGAACATGAGACCTGCATTTCTCCCTTTGCTCACGAAAATGA
>QIMB01000028.1 GCA_003233615.1 Nitrospirota bacterium | reverse complement strand
GAACAACGTCATCCTTCAATTTCTGTTGATTTCTTTTGGCATCCTAATGCCAAGCCTATTCGAAGAATTGAGTTAGGCGAAGCCGATATCGCCGTCACTGGGGAAAAGATGCCTTCTCTTCGCTCCACTATGATTGCGAGAGATGGTATTGCTGTCCTGACAAACTTCTCCAACCCTGTCAAAAAAATAACCTCCGCTCAACTTGCCGGAGTATTTACTGGACAGCTTCGCTATTGGTCACAGCTCTATGAAGAAGCACCTCAACTAAGAATTGTTCTGGTCAATCGATCAACCAATCAAAACATCCGGCAAGGGTTTGAAGAACAGCTCAAGATACCCCGTGGCATATCACGATCAGCATTGAGAGCAGAAACCGAACAAACGGCCATTACCATGGTGAGCGGGAATCTTGAAGCAATCACCTTTGTCTCTATGAGCCCGGCGCTTCGGGCAAAAGAAGATGGGGTTGCCATTAATCTCCTCTTTATTGATGGGATTGAACCTGAGGTACAGACTGTCCTGGATAAACGATACCCTCTCCAGCGACCTGTCATGCTCATCACACACCCTGAGCCTTCCGCCGAGGTGCTGGCCTTCGAACAATTTGCGCTGTCCCAAGATGGCCAGCGACTCATCAAACACGGTCAATACTATCACCTGAGTGATCGTTGATAAAAAAGGAACAGACAATTCGTGACTGACCTGGTAGGATTCACCGTCTATATTTACTATATGTCCCAGATCTCCCCATAACCCATGATGTTTAAAAAAGTTTTAGTTGCCAATCGTGGAGAAATTGCCATGCGCGTCATCCGGGCATGCCGAGAGTCCGGCATTGCCACAGCGGCCATTTATGCGGAGTGTGACGCCACGTCAATTTATGTGAAGAAAGCCAATGAAGCCTATTTAGTCGGGCCAGGACCGGTTCAAGGCTACCTCGATGCACAGCAGATTGTGGGCTTGGCCAAACGCATTCGCGCCGATGCCATTCATCCCGGATACGGCTTTCTTGCCGAAAATGCTGAATTTGCCAAGTTATGCGAACAAAGCGGCATCAACTTTATTGGCCCCTCTCCACATACATTGGAATTGTTGGGTGATAAAGTCAGAGCACGAGCACTCTCGATCAAAATAGGCGTCCCCGTTGTTCCAGGCACAGAGGGAAGCGTGAAATCGCCAGAAGAAGGCCTCGCCTTTTGTCGACGCAATGGCTATCCAGTCATTGTGAAAGCCAGTGCAGGAGGCGGGGGACGTGGATTACGTGTCGTCCGATCAGATGACGAGCTCACCTATGCAATGGAAGCCGGCGCTCGTGAAGCCCAGGCTGCATTTGGCAATGGTGACCTGTTTATTGAAAAATATATTGAACGTCCTCATCATATTGAGTTTCAATTACTCGCAGATAAAAATGGCTATGTGATTCATTTGGGAGAGCGAGACTGCTCCATTCAGCGACGTCACCAAAAACTTATTGAAATTGCACCTTCACTCGTGCTCACCCCTCGCTTGCGCGCAGAAATGGGTGAGGCAGCAATTGCCCTTGCCCGAGCTGCCGAATTCTACAATGCGGGAACGGTTGAATTCCTCTTAGATCCCGATGGCCGATATTATTTCATGGAAATGAATCCTCGGATACAAGTTGAACACACCGTAACTGAACAAATTACGACCGTTGATATTGTCCAATCGCAACTCTGGATTGCTGCTGGACGGCCATTGGTCTTTGGGCAACACGAAGTCAATCTCCAAGGCTATGCCATTCAATGCCGAATTAATGCCGAAGACCCTCAAAATGATTTTCGCCCATCTTCTGGAAAACTCACGGCCTACCTTTCACCCGGGGGAGTCGGTGTACGTATTGATGGAGCTGCGTATAAGGACTACACCGTTCCGCCGTATTATGATGCCCTCTTGGCTAAACTGACTGTCCATGGCCGCACCTGGGATGAAACCGTGCGCCGAAGCCATCGTTCACTCGAAGAATTTGTGCTGCGGGGTGTGAAAACCACGATTCCGTTTTTAACCAAGGTCATGGAAGAACCCGATTTCCGTGCGGGACGATTTGATACGAGTTATCTTGAAACCCACCCCGGATTATTTGATTATGAAGAGATGGAGGAACCCGAAGATTTAGTTGTTGCCCTTTCCGCAGCGATCGCTGCGTACGAAGGCTTATGAGAATCTTCGTCGATCCAACAGTTATCATAGACCTGTTGTCCATGTGAAAGGTTGCGTATGCCACGAAAACCAAAAAAACGAGCGCAGGCAGGGCGCCCAGTTCCCTCGCGTATGAAAGCAGGAGCACCGCCTGCACTCGACATCGAAGCTTCACCAAAACGCCAGGTCTATTTGACAGACGTGGCCTTACGCGACGGCCATCAATCGCTCCTGGCGACACGCATGCGCACCGAAGATCTGATATCCGTCGGTGCAGACTTGGATGAAGTGGGATTCTGGTCTTTGGAAGTCTGGGGAGGAGCCACCTTTGATTCGTGCCTCCGATTTTTAAAAGAAGATCCCTGGGAACGCCTCAGAGCCTTTCGGCAAGCCATGCCCAAGACCCGCCTGCAAATGTTGTTGCGGGGCCAAAATGTTGTGGGATATCGGCATTATGCCGACGATGTGCTCCAGAAATTCATCGAGCTCTCAGCGAAAAATGGCATAGATGTCTTTCGTGTTTTCGATGCACTCAATGATATTCGCAACATGAAACCAGCCATGGAAGTCGTCAAAGCCTGTGGCAAACACATTGAGGCCACTATCTGTTATACCGTGAGTCCTGTTCACAGCCTGAACCATTTTGTTGAACAGGCCAAGCAACTGGAAGACCTTGGTGCCGACACCATTTGCATCAAAGATATGGCAGGGCTGCTGCCTCCCTTTGAAGCCTACGAGTTGATCAGTCGGCTCAAAGCGACCGTGCGCACACCCATTCATCTCCATACCCATTACACATCGGGCATGGCATCCATGTCGTCATTAATGGCGATTATGGGAGGTCTTGATATTTTAGATACAGCCTTATCACCCCTGTCCGGTGGCACATCTCATCCGCCAACCGAGTCCTTTATTGCGGCTCTACGCAATACACCCTATGACACGAAGATTGACCTTAAGCAACTCGCCCCTGCGGCAGATAAGCTCCGAAAATCCAGAAAACGCTATCGTCAATTTGAAAGTGATTTTACTGGCGTCGATACTGACATTCTGCTCTCTCAAGTGCCTGGGGGCATGCTGTCTAATCTGGCTGCGCAGTTAGCCGAACAAAATTCATTAGGAAAAATCAAAGAGGTGTTGGAAGAAATTCCGCGAGTCCGAAAAGACATGGGCTACCCCCCACTTGTCACTCCTACAAGTCAAATCGTAGGAACACAGGCGACGTTAAATGTTTTGACGGGTGAACGATATAAGGTCATTACCAACGAAACCAAAAATTATTTCCAGGGTTTGTATGGAAAACCACCAGGAAGCCTTAATTCCAAAATACGAAACAAAGCCCTAGAAGGCGACAAGCCGATCTTGACTCGACCAGCCGACAATCTCGATCCTGAACTCGAAGATGCGCAACAGGAATTAGTCGGGAAAAAACTTACGGAGGAAGATATCGTCTCGTATACCCTCCTTCCATCCGTCGCATTGCAATTCTTTGATGAACGGGAGAGAGGCGAGCTGAAGCCGGAACCGTTACAAACGCAATCAGGCAGCGGCCCAGCCACAGGGCATGACTTACATTTAGCACCTGTGGAATTTAAAGTCACCGTTCATGGTGAGTCGTATCATATTCGGATCTCAGGATCTGGCCAGACCATTGATGGCACAAAACCGTATTACATTAAGGTCAATGATAAACTCGAAGAAGTCTACCTTGAGCCCATACAAGAAGTGTTAGCTGGAGCACCAGATACCCCGTCGGCGCCCTCATCGACGAAGGCAGAAGGTCGCCCAAAACCATCGCGCGCGGGAGATGTGACGACACCCATGCCCGGCCGTGTAGTGAAAATTTTGGTCGCTCAAGATGATGCAGTGAAAGCTGGTGCCCCGTTGCTTGTGGTAGAGGCTATGAAAATGGAGAATCGTGTGCAAGCCCCTATAGCCGGCACAGTCAAAAATATTTACGTCAAAGAAGGAGATGAAGTGAATCCAGACGAAACCTTGATTCATATAGAATAGTGAGGTGGAGCACAACCATATTCATTCCTATTGCTTTGTGCTTCACATTTCTAGGATGCTCATCTTCCGTGCCGCATCCCCCCTGGGTTGAGCTCATTCAGCGAGTTCCCTTTCAAATAATACAGGTCAATGGCCACGATGTGGCGTATCTTGATAGTGGGCAAGGCACGCCACTCATCCTTATCCATGGCTTTGGTGGTTCAATGTGGCACTGGGAATACCAATATGTCCCACTCGCACAATCTCATCGTGTCATCATTCCAGATCTCATCGGTTCAGGGATTTCAGATAAACCGGACGTGACGTACAGCCCGAAACGCCTCGTCGAATTCATGCTGGCTTTTATGGATGGTCTGGAAATCGAACACGCCACACTTATTGGAAATTCCATGGGCGCTGGCCTTGCTATGGCTACAGCCCTCGATCATCCAGAGCGAGTGGATCGCTTGGTCCTCATTTCTGGATTTCCTCCCAAAATTCACAACAGCATCGCTTCACCACGGTATCGTCAATTTCTCACTCACCGTCCTCCTCTCTGGCTTGCCACCATAGGAAATCACATGACAGGGAGAGGAACCACTGAACAATTGCTGAAAGAGCTTGTCTACAAGCCAGAATTGATTTCCATATCCGTCATTGATCGGTCCTATCACAACCGCCAGCGAGGAGGATTGCTTCCTCCGCTCTATTCGTTGTTAGACCACATGGATAGCTGGGAAGAGAGATACGCCTCACGACTAGCCACTATTATGCACCCCACCTTAATCCTATGGGGCGATCATGATCCCGTGTTTCCTGTTGAAGTTGGAAAACAGGTACACACGTTATTACCACAGGCTGAATGGCACATCATCCCTGATACAGGACATCTTCCCCAATGGGAACAACCTGAAGTCGTGAACCCTTTTATTCTTTCTTTTCTTAAGGCAAGATGATACATGAATTTTTCTGAACACTTACGCCAATTGGCTGCGCCTATCTGGAAAACCCAGCTCCTCCATCCCTTTGTCATCGCCTTAGGGAATGGAACGCTTCCTCTCAAAAAATTCCAATACTATATTTTGCAAGATGCCCGCTACTTAGAGGAATTAGCAAAGGTCTTTGCTGCTGGAGCCACAAAGGCCGACGATGCTGAGACGGCCCTTCGCTTTGCTCAATTAGTCGAAGACACCATTGTGGTCGAACGAGGGCTACATCAGTCCTACGGGACACAATGGCAATTGACAGCCCACGACATGCGATCTACTCCCCTCTCACCTACCAATTATGCCTATTGTCGCCATATGAGAAGCGTAGCTCAAACTGGCACATTGGGAGAAACCACAGTGGTTGCCTTGCCCTGCGCCTGGATCTACTGTGACGTCGGCCAACATCTCTTACGCAACGGTCCTCCCAAACCATCACATCCTTACAGTGAATGGTTAGCCTTGTATGGAGCGCCAGAATTCGCGAATGTCGCCAAATGGATGCGCACGGTTGTCAATCGATGTGCAAGAACTGCAGGCAAAGCAGAGAAGGCCAGGATGGAGGAGGCCTTTCTCATCAGTTCACGCTATGAATGGATGTTTTGGGATATGGCATGGCGAGAAGAGCAATGGCCAGTGTAAGGACTTGAGTGATATTGAATTTCTACTTCGTTGAACGTCACCACGCATTGAAGAATTCATATTCATGAAAAGACAAACATTCCACATCATTGGTTGCGTTGTCGTCTTGTTACTGTCCTGCCAACATGCGTCCGGGCTCTCACATGCTCAGAGCCAAACTGACACAGCACATGGAGTGCAACCTCTTGTTGAACTTGATGGGCAGACAATACAAGACTTCATTCCTGATCATGTCCAACCACTCATCGTTCCACAAGAAATAGAACAATTTCTTCAACAATTAGAAAGCACCCCGCCGGATTGGATCCAACTTCGTCACGATGACATGACCATACAAAGTGAACGCCTCTTCCAGTTGAATCGACAACGAGATACTCTTCGCATGGACAAGAGCCCTCTCCTGAAACAACCCATTGCCTTTCTGTGGGCAGGGCTTCTTCGCCACTATGCACCAGAATTTCAGGGATTTACCATCGCATTAGGACCAGAACTCATAAGCACCTCCTGGGGTATCGTTCGATTCAAGCCCACAGACCTCCCTGACTATATCGTCGCTGTTCCTTCCCATGATCTACGAAAGAAACTTCTGACACGGCAAGAACACGGCGAGCACATTGACATTCTGGTGATATGCATAGGAACACTCGTCCCGGATGAATCACTCATATACGGATTTTCCCATGATGGTCACCACGATGGGATGATCTTACCCGTCGTCTCTATTCAACAATTACTCTACCTCCTCAAACCCTAACACACTCTTCACTCACATTCTTGTCATATGAATCCGAAAAACACTCTCATGACATACCCACCATCCCCTTCACCATCTAAGAGATGGCTTCAGCTGAAATATTGGATTCCTGTTGTCCTCTACTGCAGCATCATCGTGTACCTCTCATCTCAATCCTATCCTAGCCGCCATCTTCCTTCTTTTGTATTTGGACTCAGCGATAAACTCGTACATGCTGTGGAATATGGATTGCTGGGTATTCTGCTGTATCGAGCATTCCAGCACACATCTCACACAGTCAGAAGCGTGAGCTTAGCTATCATCTGTGCTGTGGGATTTGGGATATCGGATGAAATCCACCAATGGTTTGTCCCGCATCGACATGCTGACATATGGGATGTGCTGGCTGATGGCGCAGGAGCCCTTTGCTTTATCATCATATGGGTGTGTCTCTCAAAAATGTACCGTTCATTTCGTCAGCAGCAACAAGATTAAGGCAGCCCAAGCCTTGTTGCTTTGGAAAAGCTCCCTCGATCCTTTTGCCATGATACTTTAAGCTACTCAAACAAACAGACGATAAAGACTATGTAAGGAAACTGACCGATGCAACACCGCCAAGACGAGTCACTTTGATCCGCCTACCTGGAAATACCATTCAACGTGTAAGCATGTGGAAACATGGAAGGACACCCCTCAGCAGTCAAGCTGGCGTCACGTACATTTTTGTTATGATACTGATCGTGGTCATGAGTATTTCCCTCATGGGAGTCACTCAACAGTGGTCAGTCATCATGAAGCGGGATCGAGAAGCAGAGCTGCTCTTCCGAGGCACACGGATTAAGGAAGCCATTGAACGGTATGTCGCTGACTATGAAGTACAAAAAGCCACAAGGCCTAATCAGTGGCCGCTTAGCCTTGAGCAACTCACCAAGAAAAACCCTAAACGCTACCTGCAAACCGTCTATACGGATCCAATCACCGGAACGGCTTTCGACTTGATAAAGGTAAGGGACGAGTTGCATGGCGTCCGAAGTACCAGCACGGATGTTCCTTATGACCAAGTCCACTTCAAAAATGTCAGAACATACCAAGCCATTCGGTTTGAATCGATTAGCGCTAGTACCAATTGCCAACCAAATCCAGTGAATCCTCTTGTCCAACAGAACTGTCAACCATCCAGCCCAACATCTTCTTCCCCGGAAAGCTCTTCACCAAAGGAATCGGAATCCGTACCTCCGAATACCCCATCATAATCACAGTATCTACCGTCCTGATACAACACGTCTCCTTGGAATACCTTCATGCATGAGCGTCTGTCTCTTGTGTTTTGTCTGTGTGATTCCCCTACTTAATATTGAAAGACCTGAATCCGATACATACAATGAGCCAGGCTATATCCCTAGCCGGAATTCACAAAATATGCTAGGCTACAAGGGACTGTCCGTTTTTGAAGCCCCCCCCGCCTGACCATCAAGAGAAGGAACTCACCGAACTATTATGCACACATTTCATCGTATGGGAATTCTGTTTTTCCTCACCCTCCTTGTCGCCTGTGCCATGCAAGAAGTTCGACTAGGGGAAGAACTTGAAAAAAAAGGAAATTGGGATGGTGCAGTGGCAGCATATAGAGAAGACCTCAAAAAAGAACCATTCAACCAAGAACTCGATAAAAAATTCCGGCACGCAAAGAAACAGGCTGCCAAACAACATTATGCTCAGGGCCGCAAATGGCTCAAAAAACACCAAATTGCAGCGGCTCTACAGGAATTTCAAATTGCACTGGGCTTGGATCCGGAAAACCCGGAACACCA
>QIMB01000160.1 GCA_003233615.1 Nitrospirota bacterium | reverse complement strand
TCTTTGACGTGGGCGGTTTCGATAAATTTGAACCCGCCTCGTTTGATAAAGGGCACCCCCCGGCGCGTAAGTTCCAATTCCAAATCAAACGCATGAAAGCTGGATCGAAACAAGACGGCGATTTCATCTAGGGCGATGCCTTCTTCTCGCAGTTCTAAGATCTTTTGCGCGATGAAACGTGATTGGGCGTTTTCACCCATGGCTTGGACAAGGGTCGGTAATGGGCCTTCCTCTTTTCTTGTAAACAACGTTTTGCTGTATCGTTCCGGAGCAGCGGCTATAAGTTTGTTGGCGAGTTGAAGGATCGGCTGCGTACTGCGATAGTTTTCTTCCAATTTGTACACGGTGGTGCCAGGGAATAAATCTGGAAATTCCATGATGTTGCGAAACGTTGCGCCGCGAAAGGCGTAAATGGATTGCGAATCATCACCAACAACCATGACGTTTTGATGCGTCGCAGCCAAATTACGCACCAATGAGGCTTGCAATCGATTCGTGTCCTGATATTCATCCACCAAAATGTAGCGAAAGGCCTGGCTGATGGTTTCTCTGGAATATTCGTCGATAACGAGCAGTTCTAATAACTTGACGAGTAGATCATCGTAATCCACTAATTGCCGTTGCCGCTTGGCCGTCTCATAGGCTGATTGGAGTTTGGTCAGTTCGTCCAAAAAATTTCCGAAATGACTGTATTCGTCCAGGACAACGTCTTCTAAGCTTTCCAAGGTATTCGCAGTTTTTCCAAACATAGCTGCAATAGTGTGTTTTCTCGGAAAACGTTTGCCCATGTCATTCAGGCCAATTTGGCCACGCAAGAGGTTCAATAAATCCTCTGAATCACCACGATCTAAAATCGTGAATCCGGACTCTAATCCAACCGGTTGCCCATACCGGCGCAAGAGGAGATTGGCCATGGAGTGAAAGGTCCCTCCACTGACCTGTTGGCTGCGAAGGCCAATGAGAAGTCCCACCCGTTCCAGCATTTCCTGTGCGGCTTTTCGGGTAAAGGTCAGGAGCAGAATGGAGCTGGGGGAGATACCCAGATCAATGAGTCGGGCCACTCGATACACCAACGTTCGTGTTTTTCCACTACCCGCTCCGGCAATGACAAGAGCGGGGCCATCGACCGCTTCGACCGCTGCGAGCTGTTGGGCATTGAGTTCTTCTGCATAATTACGGGAGAGCGGGGGAGGAACCGCTCCTTCAAGCGGGCGCTTGAGGACATAGGTTTTGTGACTTTCAGAGGTCGAATCCATAAATATAGCCAAATACGGATACAGGCGGTTGGTGATTCAGTATCATACTGATAGGAGTTTGGCCGTGTATAGCATAGGTGGTTGTGGGTTGCAACGCCGTAGAATTGAGGCTTGGACAGGTCTCCAAACCCTCAGTTATAATCTGGCAATATTCACCAAAGGAATCATGAATGGCACAAAACCCAACAGAAAATTATTCCGGTATTTTGAAAGATTTGGCTCATACGATGATGAGCGTGTCACGTGAATCGGTCAACCTTATCAAACGGTCCGATCAACAGCAGGCACTGAAGCTACAGCGAAAGCAGGAATGGGACATTTATTTAGAATTTCTCCGCATGCTGTTTAATTTGGTGGACCGCTTCTCGGCCTTTTATATTCCTATCAAGGCGCAGCAAGACTTTATGAACAATTTGGAAGATTCTGTCACGCATGAATTACAGACCGTATTGGCTCCTTCCCTGAGTTCGACTGAAATTGATGAAATGGAAGTCATGCTGTCCGTTGGACAAACAGTGGCAGAAAGTCGTGAAGTGTATGAGCGATTTAAATTTGTGGTGACCGATCAAACGAAGGAACGCGATCAATATTTTCAGTTTTTTTCAGAACGTGTCGCGACAAAAGCTGGGGCGTCTGGCAAGAAGGAAATTACCTCTGCGGCGTTGTTGTGTGGAGTCGCTGTTGTGCCAGCTCTCAAAAGTCTCTTCGAGGATGCGGCGAAGCCAAAAGACGACGTTTCCTCATCTCCAACAGCCGCTGAAGACGATACGTCCACATCCACAGATGCTCCGACGAAGAGACAAACAGGATCAGCTACCCCTCTTGCCGCTCCGGAGGGTGTCAATGGTGAAGCACTCATTAAACTCATCAGTGTCATTTCCCGTGTTCAAGGGGAGGAAGAAGTCGAGACCTGGTGGGGCTTACACCCACAATTTCGGAAAGACCTTCCGCAAGATGAAGCCAAGGAATTGGCGAAGCATATGAACCGTGTGACGAGAATTGTGGGAGAGCGATACGCTGTCGTGGTCTCACTTGCTCAGGCTGGAGTCAGTCGCCCTGTTGGCAATGCGTAACTAAAAACGGCCGTCGTCGGGCCACTCATGGAGTCTTTTCCTCGACTATGCCTTCTTTTGTGTTTTTCTGGTCTACCCCGGACTCTGTGCAACAAAGCTTGTGTGATACAGAAGTGAGTGCTACCATTGTTTGAAGTAGCGGGTTTTCCTTCCTTGTCTTTTCCATTTATCGTTCGGACCAAATATGCTCTCTATTCCCCATGACAATCTATGGTCGTACCTTTGCAACACGGGTGTATGAAGTATAAGCGAGGAAGCCTATGATGAAAATTATTCGATGGAGTTTTTTTCTTGGTGTCGTGTTCGCGGCAGGCTATTACACGGGCCAGCAACCAGAGGTCGTGAAGCAAACGTTGCGAGATTTGTCGGGAGAGGTACTGGAAAATACGATTGGGCTTGATCAAACCGTCAAATTACAACGGCAAATGCTGGAAGCAAAAGAAGGATTCATAGAGGGCCGAGCCTACTTATTGGATCATGATTTCGAAGGGGCTTCAGGAGAATTTGAACGAGCCCTTCGGCATTTAGATGAAGCAGTTGCCCTTGACCCAGATGGCCCGATGGCCAAGAAAATTGAAACGCTGAAAGAAAAATTCCGTGAAGCTCAACAGAGCTTAGCGCAGGGCAGAAACATCCCACCTCACGTATTAGCGGATCTCCGTCAAGAACTTCAAGACATTCTACCCTAAGGGTTCGCAATACTAGGCGCTGACGGCCTCTTTTTTCCACGCGGACAACATTCGTTCAATTCGAAGCCGAACGACCAAATCAGGGTCTTTGATTAACGGTTTGATTGCTTCTCGACCACGAGGATCTTTAATTTTCTCCAGTGCGGAAGCCGCTGACAAACGTGTGAACCAGTCTGCATCTTGCAATCTTTCAATGAGAGCATCGACACAACTGGCATCCTTAATTTCACCAAGCGCAAGGATCGCTTGCTTCCTCGTCGTTTCATCAGGATCCTTCAATAATTCCAACAGGCGTCCCACAGCAGGTTCCCCTAGCTCGGCCAGGGCCCACGTGGCATCATCTTTGAATTCATCACTGCGCATAAAAGAAATAAGGGGATCAAGCACCCGTTCATCATTAATTTTGCCCAACGTTTTTATCGCAGGCTTTCTGGCATCATAATCACGAACGTAGCGGAGAAGCAGGTCAACAGCCGGTGAGCCAATCATAGCAATGGCTTCAATCGCCGCTTCCCGCACTTGCCAATCACCATCTGGCAAACATCGCACGAGGGGTTCAACGCATCGTTCATCGCCCATTTCACCGAGGGTAATGATGGCTTCGCGGCGGACCACCCAATCCGAATCGTTTAACAGATCGATTTGAATATCGATCTCATCTTTTACTTGCTCTGGGACAAATTCTTCTTCCGGATCCGTGCCTTCTTCGGTTTCAGCAGAGGCCACGACATCTGTCATCTCTTCTTCGGATTCGGCAGTAATGGCATCAGCCACTTCATCTACCAGTTCGTCTTTTGGCATGGCATCTTTGCCATCCAAAGACACAAATTCTTCCGTTTGGTCTGAAAATTCAGCATCGATATCTTGATTGTCGTCACGCATCAGGGATTCCTCCAAAGTTCTGTTTGCTCAAGGCTCCTATGTTTACTTCGCGGTATCAGCTTTTTTTGCTGTTCGCGCAGCCTCACGCCGTTTGGCAACACGAATTTTTCGTTGTGTCCGCTTTAATCGTTTGCGCAGAGACCGAATAACTGAGTTCCCTTCAGGACTTTCACTCTGTGCTGAGGATTCCTGTACTTTGGTTTTAAGAGCAACCGTGTCTTCCTGAAGAGAGCGTCGTTTAGCCATATGACAAGCATTCTCCTACACAATAAGATGATTACACACACCCAAAATATTGGGCATTTACCTCTCTGAGTCTAGTCAAGGGCCGTGAAAGGTGTCAATGATCGAAATGGTGAAAAGTCAGGGGGGGGACAGAAGGAAGAATGGACTTGCCATCTCTTCTCTCTTGTTTCTCACTTCTCACATATAACATCTTACGTATTTGGTGGATTTTTCATAAAAAGCCCCCCGCTGGGCATAGCCCAGCGGGGGGTTTCATAAAGAGCCTTGAACCCTTATTTCTTATACTTTTCGCAGAAACTTCTTTCGTAGGCAATGACTTTCCAGCCGTCTTCTTCGCTGATAGTGTTTGGAACGAGCGGTACCATACCTGTGCCTGGACTGCCATTTTTAAGGACCCACATGAGTTCGCCTTCTTTCCGTTTCTTGTGGAATTTGCAATTTGTGAAATTCCGTGGTCCAGGATTGAGGACTTTACCGGCAGGGCCTTGTCCATCACCTTTTTTCCCGTGACAGTTCACACAGGTGCCCTTGCCCTCGAATATGGCCTTCCCTTCGGCAACAACCTCTGGAGTAGCGTTTTTTGATTTTTTACCGTAAGGAGATTTATTCTTTTTCGCCGCTGATCGCTCTTTAGCTGGTACACGGGCTTTTAAAGGGTCTTTTTCCGGTCCAGCGATAGCCAAGCCAGTGGTGAGAAACATGGCTGCTGTCGCCAGCACAATCATTTTCATCGAAAACTTCATGTAAACCTCCTAGGTTAAACAAGTTGATAAGAACAAAAAAACTAATTGAGGTGTGCTGTGCACCCCACGATGCCATTTTTTCTGGTTCGGGGCATTTGAGAGGGTAGGGATGAGATGTCATCCCTCAACCACCCAAACCTTTTTATCATATCAACGAAATTTTTAAGCTGTCAAGAAACAAAAACCCCACAAAAATGCTATTTCGCTTAGACTGAACTGGTTAAACCTGATTTAGCTGAAACAAAGAAAACCTGATGTACGGAGAAAATGAAGGAGGGTTTATGGTCGTAACCGGATATCGCGAACCACTTGCCCGGGCTTCCCAAACGGACCTTGAGACTCCCCATTGAGTCGCACAACCACTCCTGCCGCATTGCCAAGCGTCAACAGGAACTGCTTGTGAGCTTTCCAGGTTATTCGTTGGCCTGGTTGTAACAGCGCTTCGTTCGGGGTTTGATCATCCGATTGAACGACCACCCAGGTTAACTGACTAGCTTCGATTTCAAGAATGTGAGATCCATCAGCACGTGAACTGTCGGCTAGCTGCCTGGAAGGTATTGGCGGGGGAGGTTCAACTGGAGCAGGCGGGATAGGTTGTGGCGTAGGCTGTATTGTCTTAGGCACCGAAGGGGAGGGCGGTATTGGGGCAGACTCAACAGGTATGATCGGTACACTTTCTTGGGGTTCGAACTGTGGGAGAATCGGTTTCTCAATTGGTTCAATGGGCGCAGAAACTTCCGGCTCAGATAAAACCATCTGTGATTCTTGTTGTTGGGGAAATCCATACCACACAACCCCGATGGCTATGACGACGATGATGGCCAGAACCAGCTTCCAATTCATCTTCTGCTGAGGTTCCGCTTCCAGCAACACGTGGACATGAGGTTGAGATTGTTCGGGTTGGTGTTGTTCGTAAAATGTTCCAGATGCTTCGAGGAAATTTTGAAGGGCTTCATCTTCGTCGAGGCCTAAGACCTTGGCATACGACCGGACGAAACCTTTGACGAATACTTTGGCCGGGAGATTGGCAAAATCTTCTGATTCAAGGGCTTGGAGATGGTATTCTTGAATCCGTGTTTGTGAGACAACGTGTTCTAAGGATAGTCCTTTTTTCTCTCGTGCCTGTTTGAAATAGTCGCCTAAGGAAGTCATAACGTGCCTTGAATGTTGAGCGGATTTTAAGATCTGAAACCTGTTCGAGATAACACCGATCCAGGAAAGAAGGCAGAGGTAAATAGTGAGAAGTAAGAGAAAACAGAAGGCACTGACCTTCTTCTATTTTTCAGTCTGTACTCTTTGGTTTTCACTTCTGTCTTCTCCCTTCTTACAGCTTCTCCTTCCTGATGATTTCTAATGGCCTCTATGACAATGCTTCAAAATGCGTGAGCTTTGTAAATGAATGATAGCGGGAATCTATCTCTTCTCGAGTCAACCGTTTCAATCGATCAAGACTAAATTCTTCCACGTTGAATGAGGCCATGACGCTCCCGAAAATAATCGCTTGCCGAAGTCCGGCTTCAGAATAATTTTCTGATGCAGATAGGTACCCCATGAAACCTCCCGCAAATGTATCGCCTGCTCCCGTGGGATCTTTGACCGTTTCCAATGGAAAGGCGGGCGCACCGAATATCTCATCACGATGAAACATCAACACGCCATATTCCCCGCGTTTAATAATCAACGTCTTAGGGCCTCGCGCTAATATCCGTTTGGCGACTTGTACTAAGTTGACATCTTCTCCTAAAGCTCGAGCTTCCCCATCGTTGATGACAAGAACATCAATGCATTCCAGCACTTTCCAGAGGGCATCCCGCTTGCCATCAATCCAAAAGTTCATGGTATCGCACGCAACAATGGACGGTCGCGTCACTTTATTGAGCACATCCAGTTGCAACTCCGGATCAATATTTCCAAGAAACAACGCGGATGGCGTAGTGTAACGATCCGGCATTTTGGGACGAAATGTCTCCAATACGTTCAGGTGCGTTTCTAAGGTTTGGGCTTCATTCAATTGATGGGAATATTCTCCGCGCCAGCGAAACGTCTTCCCAGGACGATGCTCTAACCCTTCCAAGTCAATCCCGCGACTTCGAAGGAATTCGAGATGTTCTTCCGGAAAATCTTCGCCGACAACGGCAATCAAGTTGACGTCAGTGAAGAAACTAGCTGACGTTGAAAAATAGGTGGCTGACCCTCCCAAGACATTGGAGACTTCGCCGAATGGCGTACGCACAGAATCAAAGGCTACTGAACCGACGACTAATAAATTCCCCATAATGATTACCTTTTCTTTGCTTGACGAGTGGACGATAATGTTCGTTGTAACAGGACTTGGTACCGTTTCTTCAGTGCCGGACTGATCCGCGTCAATGGGCTAATGACGGCATGCTCTAACGCTGTGTGACATGCACATGGTCCAAGATCCTTGGATAGTTGTAAGGCATGATGCAACACCTGCTTAGCCATTTCGACATTCTTGTGCATGATGGCCAAGATAGCGCCGACCGAGACGGTCTCCTCTGTTTCATGCCAACAGTCATAATCTGTTACCAAGGCTAATGTGGCATAGCAGAGTTCGGCTTCACGTGCGAGCTTGGCTTCGGGAATATTGGTCATGCCAATAACATCAACACCCCATGTTCTGTAGAGTAAGGACTCCGCTCGAGTGGAAAATTGTGGGCCTTCAATACAAATATAGGTTCCAGGTCGATGGACTTTGACCGATACACGTCGACTGGCTTTGTACAAAATTGAGGAGAGGGTCGTGCAAATGGGATCGGCAAAGGCCACATGAGCGACAATGCCCTGATCAAAAAACGTATTGAGCCGTTGCGTCGTTCGATCAATGAATTGATCTGGCAGCACGAAGTCACCTGGTCGAATATTCTTTTTCATGCTCCCCACCGCACTCACCGAGAATACACGGGATACTCCAAGGGATTTCAGCGCATGAATGTTGGCTCGATAATTAATACCTGATGGAGATGTTCGATGCCCTCGACCATGCCGCGCCAAAAATGCGATGCGTCTTCCTTCAAATGATCCCACCATGATGGCGTCCGATGGTTTGCCGAACGGCGTCGTAACCTGTACTTCTTTAAGTCGTGTCAGTCCCTCCATGTGGTAGAGACCGCTTCCGCCGATAATGGCAATATCGGCTTTCGGTAAGTTGACTGTCGTTCTACCTATGGGCACCGTGTTCAATCCTCCCAGCTGTTTTAGAATGAATCTCTGGAATATCCGATTTGGATCCGATGTGTCTGCTGCGTCAGCTCTCTATTCCGCTGAAAGATATGGTCGCTGTATCAGAACACGCCGATGTCGTTGTGAATGACAACATGAAATCCTCAATGGCTTGCAACACGCGTTGTGCGGCCTTGACAGGAATATCTGATTCTTCAACGGTAATCCATTGAATGTCTGGTTCTTTTCGAAACCATGACAATTGACGCTTTG
>QIMB01000405.1 GCA_003233615.1 Nitrospirota bacterium | reverse complement strand
GCTTTTGCCCGGGAACGGGATAATTTTCCGGAAGAAGTTCGAGGAAGGGTTCTGGGTGCAATCAGTTCGATGTAGCAAGGAATTGAAAGTTCTTTGTGAATCCGTAGTTGTAAGCGTTGCGTCAAGTCATCACGTTTTTCAGGGTTGGATTCGCGACATTGGACGACCATGATGGCGACTTCATCTCCATCAGGACCAGAGACAGCAAATGCAGAGGAGTCGCCGGGGCGAACTTCTGGCTGCTGTTCGGCTGCATACTCCAAATCCTGTGGCCAGATATTTCGGCCATTGATGATAATCATATCCTTGGAACGTCCTATGATGACAAGGCTACCTTCTATCCAATATCCAATGTCTCCGGTATCGAGCCAGCCATCTTTGGAAAGGACTTTTTGCGTCAACGTGGCATCGTTGAAATATCCAGCCATGATACTCGCGCCACGGACAAAGATGGTTCCACTTTCTCGATCTCCAAGTACGGTATGTGAATCATCACGTATTTCGACTTCATACCCTGGGAGGGGAACTCCGCAATTGACAAATTTGCTCACGCGAACCTCATCATCGTCACATGCGTTGGTTGTTGTGAGTGGCAAGGCTTTTCGAGAGTTAGATAATTCGTCGGCGTCTACCCGATCAACATCAAGGCCTGAGTGTAGAGGGGCGAAGCTAATGGCTAATGCACATTCTGCCATACCATAACACGCCAAAAACGCTTGTGAATGAAAGCCTGAAGGCTTCAATGCTTTG
Organism: Nitrospirota bacterium; assembly: GCA_003233615.1. Classification (GTDB taxonomy): domain Bacteria; phylum Nitrospirota; class Nitrospiria; order Nitrospirales; family UBA8639; genus Nitrospira_E. The sequence continues at coordinate 7,610 of QIMB01000405.1, read as the reverse complement.
GCAAACCGCCGTAAGCTATCAGCTCGAATGGTTTCGGCACCCACCCCCGCAATACGCCAAGCGCGTAGGTCGTAGGATTCATTTGAGGAGTCTTCTCGTAAACGTCTTACGCACAGTTCATAGCCAAAGGAAGGGCTAAAAGAAATCGTGGCTTGACTCTTGGTCATGAGGTTCAGCCATTGGCGTGGGCGCATGGCAAAATCTCTTGTACTCAAATAATCAACAGAAAGTTGCGAAGCGATTGGGCCAAGAACAAACCCAACAAGGCCCATGTCATGGTAAAATGGTAGCCATGAAACACATCGGTCTCCAGATTGGACATGTAAGCCATGCTGGATAATCCCAGTTAAATTGGTCATGACCGCAGCTTGCGTGACTTCCACTCCCCTCGGCCATCGAGTACTGCCTGAGGTGTATTGAATATAGGCAAGCTCATGTGGCTCAAGAGGCTGAAGAGGAGCATGGTGTTCTTTCAGCGAAGCAAACGTTTCAGGTCCACCAATGATGCAAAGGTTCAGGCCAGTCGCTGCTTCTTCCAAAAATGGAACAAAGCCATCTGGTGCCATGGCAAGCGATGCTTGGCAATTTTCAAGTAACCGTCGTAATTGACTGACATACACGTGGTGCCCGCCCAAATGGATTGATATTGGGAGGGGCACAGGAATGAGGCCAGCATATTGGCAGGCAAAAAAGAATCGTAAAAAATCAGGTGTAGTATCCGCAACCACTGCAACACGAGATCCTCGAGGTAAGCCTAGGCTATTGAGTCTTTTAGCTAGATTGATCGATTGAGCTTGTAAGTCTGCGTAAGGAAGGGATTGTATTAGCCGACCACGTCCAGAGTAAAAATTACTTCCCGTTTTCCCACATGCAGCATAGTCTAAAGCTTCAGAGAGGGTTGAAAAGTTGCCTGGACGAAGTGCTACATCAGAATTAGTTGGGGTTGCATTCATGTCTATATGTTGTGTGTCTGTGAAATCCATGTTGTTACTCATATGCTCCGGGCACTAAAGGTCAAACCTATATGAGCAAATGTTGTGCCATTGCATTATTGCAATTAACTGCATAAAATGGCTGCGTATTGAAGAATAATGACAGATGTATTTTTTAAAACATGTCTCAAAAAGAACACAGAATGAGTCTAATTAGCCACAAAAAATATTGAAAAAACTACATTTTTTTGATGCTGGTCAGGCTGATGGCTTCCAGACATCTTGAAGATGCGCCAATATTTTTTGGTTAATTTCTTGGGATATGACATTCGGATTTTTGAGGTCAGGAAGGCCAGGCCATCCATGGTCAAGAAATTGCTGTTGCAAAAATGTACAAGGGGCGTCATATCGAGGAAGGACATGAAAATGTACGTCAGGGTCGACCATCATGAGCATGAGATAATTGATTTTTATATATCCAAAGGCACGTGAGACGCTCGCTTCCATCTCACGTATGATTCCCGGCAGTTCCGCAAATGCTTCAGGGCTGATTTGGGAAAATGCCGTGGCTTCCTCTCGACAAATCAGGACCAATGAGCCAAGGGTCACCTGTTGTGGTCGTAGTAAGACCACCCATTGGTGAAATTCTTTGACACAGGTGTCGGGATATCCAAATTTTTTCATCGTGGCGTTCATGGAAGTGTGTGTATACCGAAACAGTTCATCTTGTGTCTATAAAAGACATAGCATAATTGTTGTATACGAATGACAGATGTTTATGGCTATTCAGAAGCCATGTCGCGAGTATACCGTTGAATACGTATCAGAGTCTTGTCTCAATATGATCATTTGGTAAGCTTATTCGATTGAGCAGAAATTCGCTAGTAGGTTTTCGATAAGGACTGTCAGTCACCTGAGAAACTAAATCTTGTCGCTGCTTCAGAAGGTTTCTATAATGGGAGTCTTGTGAAAAGCCTCATTATGACGTAGGAAAAGGATGGTGAACAGAGAGTGTTAACTCGTCAGTGGTATCGAGAAAAATATCAACTTGATCGGATGACATTCCGTGATCTGATGTGGGCATATGTCCTGTATCCAAGCATTCAGGTCTATGCGGTATTGTTCATCAGTAGCATTGTGATTGCAGTGGGAATATTTTCCTATTTCCCTGTGTCCCCACTTCAACTGCTTGGAAGCATTGTCGCCACGTTAGTGGCCTATCCTTTTGTCGAATATGGAGTGCATCGTTTTCTTCTCCATGCGCGCTTTCTGTATCAATCAGAATGGACGGCTGCTTTATGGAAACGCATACATTTCGATCACCATCAGGACCCTAATGATCTTCGTGTGCTCTTCGGGTCGGTATCGAATACGTTGCCAACCCTTGTTGTGTCTACCGTCCCTATCGGATTCAGCATTGCAGGCTGGGCGGGCGTTCCATTATCTTTTGCCACAGCCTTGGGGTGTTTTATGGTGTATGAACTGTGTCATTGCATGCAGCATCTTCGAGTGACTCCAAAAAACACGTTTCTCCGTCGGTTGAAACGGCACCATTTGTTGCATCATTTTCATAATGAACAAGGTAATTTTGGAATAACCAGTCTTATCTGTGACCATCTATTTGGTACAGAGTATTCGAGCGCAGAGAAAACTCCGGTGAGTCCAACGGTCTCTAATCTGGGATATCAGGACGAAGAGCGGTTGCTGTACCCCTGGGTTGCCCAACTCTCTGAGCACAAGGAGTCGTGATTGATGAAATGGGTTGTCCTACTTCATTGTTTCTCTCTTATCGTCACTCGTAATTTCTTGAATGTCACTGGGCCTGGGTCATCCTGGGGCCTGGTATTTTGATTCACATTACACCCGTTACGGATCAGACGCGTCTTAAAGAGTTTGTTCGTGTTCCCATAGACGTTTACCGGTCAGATCCTGCGTGGGTCCCTCCTCTTTTTGTCGAACGGCTCCATTCTTTTTCCTCAAAGAATCCATTTTTTGAGCATGCTCGCTGGCAATGTTGGGTAGCCTATCGCGGGAATGTGGCGGTTGGCCGGATAAGTGCACAAATTGATGAATTACATCTCGCACGTTACGACTCTCAGACTGGATTTTTCGGGTCGTTAGAAGCAGAAGATTCTTCGGAAGTGTTTCAGGCGCTATTTGAAACAGCAGAAGCGTGGCTGCGCTCTCAAGGAATGACGACGGTACAAGGACCTTTCAATTTGTCCATTAACCAGGAATGTGGGTTGTTAATTGAAGGGTATGACAATCCTCCAATGGTGATGATGGGTCATGCGCGGCCCTATTATCCAGAACACGTTGAAGCGAATGGGTATCACAAAGTTCAGGATATGCTGGCGTATCGCCTAGGGATTGATTTCCAGTTTCCCTCCGGTGTCACGAGATTTTTACGCAAGGCCAAGGGTTCGGTAAAAATTCGTCCCTTACGACGAAAACAGTTACAAGAAGAACTCGCCATCATTAAGGACATTTATGAAGAAGCATGGGCGGAGAATTGGGGATATGTGCCATTCACGGATGCCGAATTTTCCGAATTAGGCCAGCAAATGAAGTTCTTGGTCGAGGACGATTTTGTGCAAATCGCTGAAATCGACGGAGTTCCATGTGCCATGCTTGTGGCGTTTCCTAATCTGCACGAAGTGATTCATGATCTTCATGGACGTCTCTGGCCTTTGGGATGGCTCAAGATTCTTTGGCGGCTCAAGATTGTATATCCAAAAACTGGACGAGTTGCCTTAATGGGTGTCCGACGGCGTTTCCAGTCGAGTCCTATGGGAGCGGTGATGGCGTATGGCATGATCGAGGCTGTGAGAAACGCGGGGTTACGAAAAAACATTCAAGAAATCGAGCTTTCCTGGATTCTGGAAGACAATGTACGTATGCGACATATTCTCGAATCGCTGGGAGCGGAACCGTATAAAACATATCGTCTCTATGAAAAATCGCTTGATTGACGTCTGCAATACAATACGGAACGGCGATGCAGGAGTCTAAGCTTTGTTGTGTGACGGCATTAGTCTTGGCCGGTTCGCGTCCAGGTCGAGATAGCGTCGCAGAAGTTGCCGGAGTCTCCATCAAAGTGTTGGCCCCTGTGGGTGGAGAGCCAATGGTGGTCAGGGTATTGAAGACCCTCGAAGCATCTCACTCTGTAGAGCAACGGGTATTGTGTGGTCCTTCCTGGGATGTTCTGGAAGGGCAGGATTTCTTACACGATCTTGTCAAAAAGAAAGCAGTGCGTTGGGTGGCTCCGCAACAAGGGCCGAGCTTGAGTGTGAAAAGTTTTTTAGCAGAATCACCGCAGGATCTTCCTCTTTTGGTGACGACGGCTGATCATGCCTTATTGACGGTGGAGATGGTGGAGTATTTTCTTCAAGAGGCCAGTCGTGCTCATGTTGATGTAGCCGTGGCGCTGGTACCGTATTCGGTGGTCGCAGCGGCCTATCCTCAATCCAAACGTACGGTGATTCGATTCAAGGGTGGAGGCTATTGTGGTTGTAACTTGTTCCTGCTGTGTACTCCCAAAGCCGAACAATTAGTCGAATTTTGGACGCAGGTTGAACGTGAGCGCAAGCGGCCGCTTCGGTTGATACGGCGCCTTGGGTGGGTCATGCTTCTTCGCTACGTTCTGGGGCTTTTGTCGCTGTCCGACGCGCTTGGCGAACTCAGCCAACGCATGGGGATTTCTATCAAAGAAATTATTCTACCGTTCCCTGAAGCGGCCATTGATGTTGATACTCCGGAAGATCTTGCCCTGGTAGAACAGATTATTGAGAAAAAGATGCAGGCTTAGAAGAGGGAAGACTGTAGGAGAAAATCAATTGCTGGTTTTACGAGTGCTAAGGGATAAAGGGTTTGAATCGTGTCTCTGCATAGTGTAAATCTTCGGGGTTGTCGATCTCTGCCCACGTTAATCCCTGAATCGATACCGTGGAGACATGGCCTTGGGGGGCGAGTTCGTCTATGAGAGATAAGTACCATTGCTTGAGGGATTCAGGTTGTCGAATACGGCGTTCCATGGTTGAACAGAATATTTGAGATCCTTTGTCTTGAAACCGGATCATGCCAATGGATTCCCCGTTGACTTTTTCAAGCGGTAAGGTTTTCCCGATGCGGACCAGCTGTGTGCCCCGCACAATCACTTTCATATCATCCGCATCATACTGCGGTTTTTCATCGGTCACTAAGGTGATGGGGGCAGGTGGTGCCTGTAAGACACGTTTAAGAATGGCCGTTTCAAACATGGTATCGCCATTTAACAAGATGAAATCTTCTGTCATTTCATTTCTGGCTGTCCAACAACTGATAAGATTATCAGCCAGTGCATAGAATGGATTGTACACTGTGTGGATGGCATCACGACTTCTGTGATGGTCTAATACCTGCTCCACTGTGGCAGCTCCAAAGCCGACGACCACATGGATGGGATGGATGCCCAACATGATCAATTCATCGACTTGCCATTCTAGAATGGATCGACCGTGGATGGGAATCGTGCATTTTGGCTGGTTTTCTGTGAGCGGGAGTAATCGCTTGCCCTGGCCGGCGCTAAGAATTACGGCTTTCATCAAAAGATTAGTACCATTGGGTATGACAAATGTAAAGGTGTCGTGGGGAAGGGTGGAATGTTAGATCGATACCTGATTCGAGAAGTGCTCAAGCCTTCGATTGTTGTGTGTGCACTCTTTGTCGTCCTTTTTGCAGGATATAGTTGGATTATTTTTTTAGCGAAAGCAGTCGATGCACTTCTTCCAACAAGCATTCTCCTGCAATTGATTCTGCTAAAGGTCGGCATTGCTCTTGAGGTCTTACTCCCTGTCTCCTTGTACTTTGGGATTATCCTCGGGTTAGGGCGATTGTATGCGGATTCTGAGATGAAAGCACTGCTCGCTTCGGGTGTGAGTCCCTATCGTGTGATGGGGACGATTGGTCTGCTTTCCGGATGTGTGGCAGTTCTTGTGGCACTGTTTTCATTGTATCTTCGTCCCTTAGCCTATGAAGAGAGCTATCGACTAAAGGCGCAGGCAGAGGCCGGATTGGGAATTAGTCATTTAGAACCAGGGCACTTTTATGAACGACGAGATGGTTCGCTTGTGCTCTTCGCTGAAGCGGTTGATCAAGAACGTCGTCAATTGAAACAGGTGTTTGTGCAAAGTGAACATGGAGATTCGTTACGGATCATTTCGGCAAAAAGAGCTGGTGAACAATTCCATCCTGAAAGTGGCATGTCTATTCCGGTGCTCTATGATGGTTTTGAATACAAATTAACCCGCACTGGCAGCATTACGCACATGTCGCATTTCGCTCAGTTGTCCATTTTTCCAGAAAAGATTATTGCCGACTACAAACGAAAGGCCGCGTCGACACACGAGCTGTCCTTGTCTAACTCCCGAAAGGATATTGCCGAACTGCAATGGCGGTTTTCAACACCATTTTCAACGATTTTCCTAGGGCTGTTAGGGATACCTCTTAGTCGTTCCTCCCCGCGACAAGGCAAATATGCCAAAATATTCACCGCAACCGTTCTCTTTGCGGTGTACTATTTTTTGGGATTACTGGTGAAGACTTTAGTAGAACAAGGAACGCTTTCCGTGTTTCCCGGTCTTTGGTGGATGGTTATTGGACTCGGTGTGTTGGTAAGCGTGTTTGTGTGTCTCCCTAAATTTTCAGTGGGGCATCATTCATAACATGATTCTGAAATGCACAATGAATGTACGGTGGCTTGGGCCTTGCCTCGAACATTGCATTGGTGTGTGAACGAACACCTCTGATTTCTTTACTCATGTCGATTCCTATTCTTTATCGTTACCTATGGGGAAGTGTCATCAAAGGATATTGGCCGGTGTTGGCAATCCTATTGGCGGTGTTTAGCTTATTTGTCTTTGTGGAAGAAGTGGATGAGGTGGGGAGTGGTCGTTATACCTTTTGGGCAGCGGGTGAATTTGTTCTCCTGACTCTTCCAGCACGGTTTGTGGTGCTGTCACCATTTATTGCGTTACTGGGGAGTATCATGGCCTTAGGCGGTCTGGCCAGCGGTCGAGAGCTGTTGGCCATGCAGGCCGCTGGCATCTCTCATTACCAAATAGCCTGGGCAGTCATGCAAGTGGGTCTGGTGTTTGTGCTTATTGTGGTGTGTTTTGAAGAGTATGTCACGCCGACATTTGATCAGTACGCGCATGTTTCACGTTCATTAGCATTGTCAGACTCACAAGTGTATCAGGGAAAGCAGGGGCTATGGTTTCGAGAAGGCACTCGCTATATTCGTATCAAGACATTGAAATATGGCGAAATCCCACAAGATATCGATATCTTTGAATTCAATCACAAGGGGGAGTTGGTTTCCTATCTGTTTGCTGAGGAAGCCGATGTGCGGAATCCCCAACAATGGGTTCTGAAAAATATTACGAAAAAAGTGATTGATGGTTTTCGTATATCAGAAGAAACGTTATCGAGCATTGCCTGGGATTCTCCTTTTAATCGAGAGGAAATGCGGTTGTTAACTCTACCAGCGTCTTCTCTCGCACCATCTGATCTTTTTCGGTATATTGAAATCCTTCAACGCAAGAATCAGAATGTTCTGAGATATGAGCTCGCGTTCTGGGAAAAAATATTTATGCCTTTGAAAACAGGGGTGATGGTCTTCGTCGCACTGCCTTTTGCCTT
>QIMB01000063.1 GCA_003233615.1 Nitrospirota bacterium | reverse complement strand
AACACTTCATAATATACAATCAAATTAGGACACTACACTAGCGACCAGAGCGTATTCACTTTTGCCACCATCACCAAGGTATTCCAGAGCGCGCCATTCGACATGGCTTGTACGGCTTCAAGCGGGCTGGGCTTTTCAATAAACGACTCCACGTGCCGAAGGCAGGAGCTCCCATTCCATCCCAGGATCTCGCCGACATTCAACCAACCATAGTCTAATTCCAGATGGGTAGGGCGGACGCCCAGAAGTAGTATGCGATCCTGGAGTACACGAATCGCACGAGTGGCTCGCCGAACGGTCTCTACAAAACGGTCCTCTGGAAACACGAAATGATCTGATGGGAAAATTACAACGGTGGCATTGGGGTCTCTGGCACGCACATAGGTCAGGGGAAGAAAAATCCCTGCAGCGGTATCGCAATTCTGTGGCTGAAGAATAATTTCTCCAGCTTTCTGTTTATTGAACGTCTCACGGGCATAGGGCAGATGATGCTCTGCCAAAACTGTGACTTTTTGGTGAGGCATTCCCAATCGATCTGCCCGGTCTAGCGTATGCCGAAGCATGGATCGGTTCCCTACGAACGTACAATATTGTTTAGGCTTAGCACAGCCCAACCATTCCTGAATGAAAGGACGGGTTCGTTCCCCTTCACCGCCGGCAAGAATAATGGACCACACTCCATTGGAATGAGATGCTCTCATGACATTCTGTTCCTTCCTTAGATCAGATATGTATAAAGGGGAGATGCTGGTTTATGTATACACCTTATACGTCAAAAACAAGAGAAAAGTAACTGGGAATTTCCCTAGGAATCCGACAATAAAATTCTGGGATGCTCTTGGTGAATTCCGGGCGGGGATTCATCTTTTAGCTTGTACATTCTTTACCTTTCGTCCGTCTTCACCCAGTTCCACGCCTCATCCAGTTGGTCCGGTGAAAAGTATTTCACCGTCGTCTTGCGTAAAGGATGAAACACCTTCGTGCCGCATTCAATCCACTGGCGTTCACCCACAACCGCCACCCGAAGAATCTCATGGAATTGGTGAAGTTGGCCTGTCAGATCTTCCCACAATGCTTGACTGTTCAGCCCTTCACATTCGGTCATATCGAGGAGCAATCCAAGCGGCCCAACTTCCTGTCTGAGTCGGTCTATGAAGGGACTCAATAAATTATAATCATCCTGTGTCAGTTTCCTCTCAATTTTGATTCCGATATTTCCATTTTCGCTTTCACTTAATACTTGATACATCTTAAGCCTTTCCTCACCTCTCGGTAGCCATGCAGAAGGTTTTCTAGTGAAAGTTATGCCACGAAGGTTGCGTGCCATCATTCTCTTGGTTTGATGGGACTTTCTTGGAAAAGACGAAGAATCGGATAGAGAAGATGTGGGAAATGGCTCCATTCCTTGTCTGGAGATGTGTAGAGTAATGCGACAAAGATCGCGTTGGGGAGGGAATGATGAAGGGTGAGGCCTTTGATGGTTCATGAAATAGTTATGATGTAGTTGAGACGTATCAGGCTGACCTTTCCGTCATGTCCACTTTCCTTATTCGGCACTCCCGTCTCTTCTTCTGTCGTACACACGTCTACGCGCCGAAGCGCTTCGACGCGCAGGCGCGAAGCCGGGAATCCGGGAATCCAAGATTTTTTCCTTAGAGGTACAGACGGCATCAGTTTTGCTCACTTACTTGAATGTGTTTCAAAGATAGATGCCGAATTCGCTTACCATATTATCTTCAGAAGAATTGAAAGGAGTTCACATGACGAACGCGAATGCCTCTTTTTCTCCAATGGAACATTCAGATCAGTTTCGAGCCCAACTTGAAATTTTAGAAAAGCTGGGTCATGCCCAGGTTGGGGTTGCTAATGATTTGACGGAATTTGATGAAGAGACTGAATGCCTTTTACGTCAAACGTTCGGAAATGTGAATGAATTTGTTGAAACCTATGCTCTGGCGACGATGGCGGAAGCGGAAGCGCTCGTGAATTTGCCAGAATCTGCGCAAGAATCCTTAAGCCAGGATCTTCCGCAAAAAGCATTACAGCAACGCCGGCAAGTGCTCCATGCGGCGGTGGCGGAACTTGAACATTTAGAGAAAGGAGAGGCTGAAGCGTAACCAAGATATTCATGATGCCTGTGATGCCTTTTGCACCATGGGCCATGGGATTTGCTGTAGAAGATTGCCCCGAGTCAGAGATGCTATGCTCTGTATGATTTGTCCCTCCATCGTAGATTTTTCCCTATATTGCCGGGGATGATGTCGTGAAGGGCAAAACCGATTCTCGGCAGGACCTATGAAGCTTGCTCTATTGAGAGAATAATTTCATGTCTATACTTCGACAAGATCCAACAACGAAGGATTGGGTGATTATTGCGACGGATCGAGGCAAGCGCCCTGATGATTTTCAGAAAACTATCGTAGAATCAACTTTTGCGACCTATGACGCAGAGTGCCCCTTCTGCCCCGGACAGGAACACCTGACCCCTCCAGAGATTATTCGCTATCCCCATGGTTCCCATCTTGATTGGCGTGTGAGAGTCGTCCCGAATAAATATGCGGCTGTAGGGTTGAATGGAAAACCCTATCGTAAGGAAACAGGCCATTTCTTTCGAGAAATGGGCGGTGTTGGGCATCATGAAGTGATTATTGAAACGCCACAACATCATCAGAGTCTTTCTCGTATGACAACCAATGAGGTTGAAGCGGTGTTGCTAGCTTGTCATGAACGGTATTGCGCCCTGAAGCAGGATCCTCAGGTAAAAAGTATTGTCTTGTTTAAAAATCACGGTGAGCGGGCGGGAACATCCCTTATTCATCCTCATTCCCAAATCGTTGGAACGCCAGTGGCCCCCTTACTGGTTCGGAAAAAGTATGAAGTGGCCATGAGCCATTTTGATGATACGGGGCGATGTCTCTACCGTGATTTAGTCGACGAGGAACGTTTGGCCAAGGTTCGTGTGTTGTTTGAGTCGACACGCTTTGTGGTGTTTCACCCCTTTGCCTCTCGTGTTCCCTTTGAAACCTGGATTGCTCCCAAGTATGAAGAGCCGGCCTTTGGACATGTCGAACACCGTCATTTAGCTGAATTAGCGGATGTATTGAGAAGAACACTTAAAGCCCTTGATGATGCGTTAGGCAACCCTGATTTTAACTACATCATTCATTCGGCTCCTCCTGAAGATGACACGAAGCATTATTTCCTCTGGCATATTCAGATTTTACCACGCTTGACGACCATCGCAGGTTTTGAATTGGGATCGGGAATTTTTATCAACACGATTCTTCCTGAGGACGCGGCCGCTCATATGAAGAACTATCTACAGTAGATCGGGGGAAGATGGTGAAGATTTTGGTCGTCAATTGTGGGAGCTCGTCTCTAAAGTTTTCGGTGCATGACATGGTTGGTGCTAAGCAAAAATTAAAGCCATGTGATCGTAAAAAAATGTTCCATGGAAAAATCACTGGCGTTGGGGGAGAGGCTCAGTGCGTCTTGATGGACGATCAGGGTTTGACTCGTACCTTCTTCCGAGCAATTGCCGATAGCAGGGTAGCGATTCAATGGATGTGTGATCTTTTACAGGACTCTGAACAATCTTATGGGTATTGGGAAAGCATCGAAGCCGTTGGTCATCGAGTGGTGCATGGCGGTGAAGCTTTCACTCAAGCAGTGTGCATTGACGACGATGTGCTGTATCAAATTGAACAATTGAACGACTTGGCGCCGCTTCATAATCCTTGCTGTGTGGCTGGAATCCGGTCGTTACAACAGGCCTTGGGTGAGACCATGCCAATGGTGGCAGTGTTTGATACGGCGTTTCATGCCACTATTCCGGAGCATGCCAGAACCTATGCCCTGCCGTTGGAATTCGCAAAAAAAACAGGCATCCGACGATATGGGTTTCATGGCATCGCCCATGCGTCGTTGGCGGAAGGCTACGCCCGATTGACAGATCAACCTCTTCAGTTATCACGCCTTATCACTCTGCAATTAGGCAATGGGTGTTCGATGGCCGTCATTGCTCAAGGACATTCAGTTGAGACGTCTATGGGATTTACTCCTCTGGAAGGGTTGGTGATGGGAACGCGATCTGGAGGTGTGGATCCGGCCGTGGTTGGTCACCTTATGAAGCATCATGCCATGAACCTAGCCGAAGTTGAGCACCTTCTGAATGAACAATCTGGCCTCTTAGGAATTTCTGGGCGATCCTCCGATATGCAAGTTTTGCTGAAGGCAGCGAATGAGGAGCACGATACGCGAGCACAACTGGCTATCGAAATCTTTTGCTATCGCATACAACAATATCTCGGAGCCTATCTGGCTGTCTTACATGGGGCAGATGCCATCGTGTTTGGCGGAGGGATAGGGGAGCATTCTCCTGAGATACGCGCGAAGGTGTGTGTTGGCATGGAATGGTGTGGGTTGCACATAGACTCCGTTCGTAACGAGCATGCCATCAATTTGAGACCAGGGGGGGCTGCAAAGATTAGTGGCGATGAGTCCTCCATTGCTGCCTATGTGGTGGCGACAGATGAAGAAACGCTGATTGCGCAAGAAACTCATCGTTGTCTTGAGCAATTGAAAGCGTAGACGTCGGCACTTTTTCTTTTTACCTCATGACTGGCAGGGAGGGACACTGATGCTTCAAGAAGTCAATATTGGAAGGCGATCGGGTTTTCAGTCGGCCAACATTGAACATTATCGTTGGTGGGTGGGCGACGAACTGATTGATGAGATTCAGGAACTTGCCAAGGGGTTGAAAGGCGTGAGGATCTGTCAGATTAATGCCACCGCCTATGGTGGCGGCGTAGCAGAACTCCTTCCTCGGATCATTCCCATCCTGAGTGCGTTGGGCATTGACTGTGACTGGCGACTGCTTCATGCGCCTGCTGAGTTTTTCACCGTCTCGAAAGCCTTTCATAATGCTTTGCAAGGGAAACCCCATGAACTGACTCAAGCCGAGCAAGACCTGTATGTCCAGGTTAATGAACAGAGTGCCAAGCTGCTCGAAAGCTCCTATGATGTTTTCGTGGTGCATGATCCGCAACCTGCGGCCCTTCGCGCGTTTGCCGGGCCACGAAATGCCAAATGGATTTGGCGATGCCATATTGATAGTTCGCATCCCGATCCCCAGGTGAGTACATTCTTGAGACCATTTCTTGAGGAATATGATGCCATGGTCTTTACGATGCCTCAGTTTGTCTTGCCTGATCTCCGGACCAAACATGTGGCCTTTATTGCTCCCGCTATTGATCCACTCGCGACCAAGAACATGGAGTTGCCGTTGGAAGTATGTAAACGGGCCATGGCCGATTCGGGCATTGATCCGAAGGCCCAGGTTTTATTGCAAGTCTCACGTTTTGATCCCTGGAAGAATCCACTTGGTGTGATTCGTGCTTATAAATTGGTCAAGAAAGAGATCCCAAATGTGCAACTCGTATTTATTGGGGCGATGGCTGGGGATGATCCGGAAGGGTGGGTGCTTATGGATCAGGTGGAAGAGGAATCCACCAAAGACCCGAATATTTTTATTTTTACGAATCTAGGTGGTGTGGGTAATGCGGAGGTCAATATGTTTCAACGCGGGTGCGACGTCGTGATTCAAAACTCTATCCGAGAAGGATTTGGCCTCGTCGTCTCGGAAGCCTTTTGGAAGGAAAAGCCAGTGGTGGCTGGAAAAGCCGGAGGTATACCTATGCAATTTCCGGAAGAATACCATCAGTACCTGGTTCAAGATAACGAAGAAGAATGTGCTGAAAAAATTCTTCACCTTCTGAGACATCCTGGTGAACGGGGATCATTCGGTCGGGCCGCTCGTGAACATGTGCGTAAACACTTTCTGACCCCGCGCCTGGTACGAGATGAATTGGAACTCATTAAAGAATTGGTGAATCAATAGGAGAGATCGATGACGACAATGCTTTCCGAACAGGAACTTGCTGATATTGATGCGTACTGGCGTGCGGCAAATTATTTGTCAGTCGGACAAATCTATTTGCTCGATAATCCTTTATTAACCAAGCCGCTGACGCTTGATCATGTGAAGCGGCGTTTGGTGGGCCATTGGGGAACCACTCCGGGATTGAATTTTATCTACGTGCATTTGAATCGTCTTATTAACAAGTATGACTTGAATATGTTGTACATCGCGGGACCCGGTCATGGTGGCCCTGGCCTGGTTGCCAATACGTATTTGGAAGGAACCTATAGCGAAGTCTATCCCAACATTTCACAAGATGCGGAAGGGTTAAGAAAATTGTTTAAACAATTTTCGTTTCCTGGCGGCATTCCGAGTCATGTCGCCCCTGAAACTCCAGGTTCCATTCATGAAGGTGGGGAGCTCGGGTATTCGGTTGCCCATGCATTTGGGGCGGTTTTTGATAACCCTGATTTAATTGCCGCCTGCGTGGTTGGGGATGGGGAGGCCGAAACCGGGCCGCTGGCCACAGCCTGGCATTCCAATAAATTCCTGAATCCGGTGACGGATGGTGCTGTTCTACCTATTCTTCATCTGAATGGGTATAAGATTGCGAATCCAACCCTACTTGCCCGTATCAGCCATGAAGAATTGAATCATTTGTTTTTGGGTTACGGCTATCAACCCCATTTTGTCGAGGGGTCAGATCCTGAAGCGATGCATCAACTGATGGCTCAGACAGTAGAGGATGCGGTCAATGAGATTCAGGCCATTCAACAGCATGCACGAAATACGGGTGATGTCACGCGTCCACGCTGGCCCCTAATTATTTTACGAACTCCGAAGGGGTGGACGGGTCCAAAAGAAGTGGACGGTAAAAAGACCGAGGATTCCTGGCGATCGCATCAGGTGCCCTTTTCGGACATGGCGACGAATAAGAAACATCTCATGCTATTGGAAGATTGGTTAAAAAGTTATCAACCTCAAGAACTGTTTGATGAGCAGGGGCACCTCCGTCCACAGTTAGCCGCTCTCGCTCCTCAAGGAATAAAACGAATGGGGGCCAACCCCCATGCCAATGGCGGCCTTCTCCTGAAAGAGTTGAAAATGCCGGGATTTCAAGATTATGCCGTGGATGTCCCCAAGCCAGGCACTGTCGTGGCGGAGTCGACGCGGGTGATGGGACAGTTTCTTCGAGACGTGATGAAATGCAATATGGATAGTCGGAATTTTTTGGTATTTGGACCAGACGAAACCGCATCGAACCGGTTGAATGCACTCTTTGAGGTCACGAAGCGTCGATGGATGGCTGAAACTAGTCCAGAAGATGACAATCTCTCGACCGATGGCCGCGTGTTTGAAATGCTGAGTGAACATACCTGCCAGGGTTGGTTAGAAGGCTACTTACTAACTGGACGTCACGGATTTTTTTCCTGCTACGAGGCGTTCATTCACCTTATCGATTCCATGTTCAACCAACATGCCAAATGGCTCAAGGTGACACGAGAGGGCATTCCCTGGCGCCGACCCATTGCGTCTTTAAACTATTTGTTGACTTCCCATGTCTGGCGACAAGATCACAATGGTTTTTCTCATCAAGATCCGGGCTTTATTGATCATGTGGTGAACAAAAAAGCTGAAGTGATTCGTATTTATTTGCCTCCTGATGCCAATAGTTTGTTGTTCATCACGGATAAGTGTCTGCGGAGTCGACACCTCGTGAATGTGATCGTGGCGGGCAAGCAGCCTGGATTGCAGTATTTAAGTATGGATGCGGCGATCAAGCATTGCACGGCAGGAATTGGCATCTGGGAATGGGCGAGTAACGACAAGGGGGGCGAGCCGGATGTGGTGATGGCCTGTGCTGGCGATGTGCCGACGTTGGAGACGTTAGCCGCGGTAGATCTGTTACGCAAACAAGTGCCCGATCTTAAAGTGCGTGTGGTGAATGTCGTAAACCTGATGAAGCTGCAACCGCAGAATGAGCATCCCCAGGGACTTTCAGATCAGGAGTTCGACACTTTGTTCACGACGGACAAGCCGATCATTTTCGCGTTTCACGGGTATCCTTGGTTGATTCATCGCTTAACCTACCGTCGGACAAACCATAAGAATCTCCATGTTCGAGGGTATAAAGAAGAGGGGGCGACGACCACGCCATTTGACATGGTGGTACTGAATGATCTTGATCGCTTTCATCTGGTAGCGGATGTGATCGATCGTGTGCCCAAGTTGGGGTATTTAGCCGCCTATGCCAAGCAAACCATTCGTGATAAACGCATTGATCATAAGACCTACATCGCGAGGCATGGCGATGACATGCCAGAAATCCGAGATTGGAAGTGGCCCGCCAAGTAAGAGGGTTCTGTCGCAAATAGCTTGATGTGTTAACCTGAGGCTATTTGAGGGGGAGACCATCATGGCAGCCATATCCTTCAAAGGCCGACA
>QIMB01000342.1 GCA_003233615.1 Nitrospirota bacterium | reverse complement strand
TTTTGCAATACTCGCGGTTAATGCATTCGATAATGACGGCACCCGTTTTTCGAAAATTTTCAAGGCCATAATGGTGTGAATATTCAACTTTGAATTCACTGCCTAATTGGATTTTGGCTTCGTTGAGAATAGCCTTAATTTCATGAATGACCTGTTTGAGTGTTACAATTCCTTGATTGATTTCAATTTCCACAGATTCTTTCATGACCGGTTGATTCGGCATGACATCCTGAAGGGCGTGATACCCGTCTTTCCAATGGCCACTTTCTAGTTGTTCTTCAACATACGGCATGGCAAAGTAGACTGCATCTCGTAAAATTGTGTGTCCTTTTTTTATGGGACGTTTGGCAAAGACTCCACGACGCAACCCGTCCAAGGAAGCCTGTTCAATCTTGGAAACAGGAGCTCGACTGCCCGGTCCGCACAACACGGTGGCCCGGCCATGGGCTTGCAGCCATTGATTAATCTGTTCAGGAGTGGATGAATAGGCATTGAGTTTAATAGTGTCGGTCTCCACTCCAATGTGGCGTTCGAATAGTTGGGCTCCATGTGCAACAGCCATTTGGACAGGAACCGTATCATCTGGATTCTCGTGGGTAGACCATCCTATTGTCACGTGGGGATATCGATCGCGCAGCAATCGTATCTGGTTAAGGGCAAGCATGTCATCCGGGGTCGGGTACACGGAGACACAATGCATCAACGCAAACTGTACGGCTCGATGTTGAAAGAAACTGACGACATTATCGATATCTTCAATCGTTAACCCACCCGTCGAACATACAACGGGTGGCCCCGCGCTGGCTATTTCCTCCAGCAACGGCCAATCTTTGGCGGAACAACTGGCCACCTTCAATAAATTAAAGCCCATATCCACCGCAACATTCACAGACTCTTCATCAAAAGGTGTGCACATGGCTAGCAGGCCGTGAGCCCAAACTTCATTGAGTAATGTTTGAAATTGAGTATGGTCTAACCGGGTGGATTGAAACCGTTGGATATATTTGAGTTCACTTCCAGTTTGATGGTTGGGGTGAATGAACGAATCGAGCTGACGAAATTGAAATTTAATGGCAGCACGTACCGAATGTTTTTTGACAACTTCAGCGGTGGACTGAATTATCTTCAAACCATGCTCAACACTTCCCTGGTGGTTATTCGCCAGATCTAAAATAAACATATTGCGAAAGTTGAAATCCTGGTCCATCATATTCATGACCTTTCCCGTGTCGGTTTAAAGCAATTCTAAGGCTTGAGGTATATAGCCCTTTTCATAATTAATGCGCACCGTGCGTTTTTTTGATTCTGACAGATGGGCAGCGGAAACCACCATCATTGTTTCAAGTCCTCGCTCAAGGGAAATTGCAGATGTATTTTCCTTACCTGATAAGACAGAGTCAATATTCTGTAATTCCCAAATGAAGTCATCCGGACGTGTTTTGTGAATAGTGCGACTCTGAACATCATCTTGATTGATTTTCCAATTGACTCGATCTATGCCAGGTTCGTGGCCGATTGTTAATTCAACATAACCGTTGGCTCCCTGTATGCGTGCCCATTTCCTTGCAGGAGAGGTGATGACATCTTGAACGACTCGCCCAATAAGCCCCGCTTCAGTTTTGAAGTGAAGGAGGCAGAGTTTGTCATAATCAACATCTTCTGTTTTGACATACTCCAGAGTTGCCGAAACTTCAATGATTCGGCCTTTTTCTAATTGCGTGGCAAAAAATTGCCAAAGATTAATAGCATGAGAATGCTCTCCGCTTGCTCCTCCTCCGCGGTTCCAAAATCCCAAATAGGTGTCCTGAGGGCCTTTGAGCCATGGGTGGGCGGCAAAAATTCCGCCCCAATGTTCACGGAATTCTACGTCAATGGTTTCGATCGATTGCAATTGCTTACTTGCCAGTGACGTTTCCTGCGCAGCTTTCCCCACAACATGATCATATCCGACGAACGCTAACGTGTTGGACTCACTGACTCGTGTCTTCAGGGTTTCGGCTCCATCTAAAGATGGAGAGCAAAGAGGTTTTTCAATCAGTAGGGCTTTAGGATTTTCTTTAAGGGCCTCGAGTGCTAGAGGAAGATGGGAATCTGGGGGAGTGCCTACGATAATGAGATCAAATGCTCCCCGTGGAGCATCATCCACTAACATGAGTGTAATGGCCTCATCCCAGGACCCGTACCGTGTTGGATATATTTGAAATTGTGTCCGATCCAATGCAGCTTGATCCACGTCACATAATGTGACATGCCAACCTAAGGAACGAGAGGCATGAGCGAGGTGGTTGCCAATTGATCCTGCACCAATAATTTTCACGTTATACATGTTTGATCCTTATACAAAATGATAGCTGGTTTTCATGATGTCTCGGAAACAGTTCTGCCGTAAATTTGTTCACTTGCGATCAATGACCATGAGCTAATCTGGTGTGATCTCAAATATGGATTTAGTCAATGTTCGTACTTTAATATCTGGAAATCGTTGTAATATATGCTGGAAACGTTCGATGCGCTCCTGAATTGTGGAAAATCCAATTTCAGGAAAAATATGTTGTAGGTACTGATAGCGCTGGGAACGGTTGAGATTGGACATGCGAAATGTTGCATTGAATGTTCGTTTGTACTTTCTGGCTAGGGCATAGGATTTTGCCACAAACACGTTTCTCCAATTTGGCGCGGCCTGAGAAAAGGTGTCATCAAAATGTTCTAACACATCGATAATTTTTTCTGAAGCAAACGGGCCCTGCAGAAAAGCGAGATATTGTTCGATGAGCTTTGTTTTTTCGCTAGCAGTGTCTTTGGTTTCTCGCCCAGAGGTAGGGGATGAAAGTGCCACATTGAGAAGATCAATGAGTTCTTGAGATGATGTCGCTTGTTGACTTAAGGCGTTGGGGAGTCTTTTATCAAAATATTCGGACATGATTGGCTGAAATGCAAAAACAGGGCGGTTGAGCAGGTATCCTTCCAGTCCTGTGGTGCAACTATTATGAATAATGGCATCTGCAGCCAGAAGCCATGGAGTCACATGACCTTCAAAGTGGACGTGGACATTTGAACAGCCATTCGCTGCTTGTTTCCAGATTTCATGATTTTCAGAAGGATGGGGACGAATGAGTATGGTGTGTGTGGGAAATGCCCTTCCCACTTCGCCCACCATTTTCTGAAAATGGTGGAAGAGTGCCAAGCGATGTTTGGCCATGCCTAACTCTTGTGCATCGATTGTCCCAGGGGATCGCGTTGCGCTTTCGAGCGTTTTCTTTTCATCTCCTTTATTCGGTCGAAAATTATTGAGTTTGCCAAAGTTCGTATTGAGTAAAATGATGTTGCCAAATTTGTGACGAATACCCTCAACGCTATGGGCCCAATATTTCTGAAGTTCGGGGCGCAGTAAATCAGTTCGCGGATTTCCTGTGATATGGACGGGCATCCCATTATAATTTTTTTGTGACTTCCAAATCTTGGCATTTTCAGGTCCCCACGCCAAAAACAACTTGGGTTGAGGAAATACGTTGGTGCCTAATTTTTCTTTCACATACACTTCAGGTGAGCAATAAACGATGGCCTCTTCATCCACACCTGCCAAGGTATGTCCAAAATTCTTAAGAAGATATGTTGTGACGTGATTCCGGTTGTGAAGGTTGATAGGAAGATAAATTGATGGTGGTAAGGAGGCCAAATTCAGATTAATATCGCGTTTTGCTCCAATAATAACAGAAAAACCCCGCTCTGCGGCAAAGCAAGAGAGTAATACTTTGGCATCAAATTCTCTATTGAAAATTTCAACAGGAAGGATCAGACGACGTCGTGGTTTTGGCATCTGTTAGGTACGGCTCTCGTGGAGGCTATGAGAGTCTTCCACTTACTATGAAGACTTTAGGGTGAGACGTTGTCATGGTCAAAAATTCCGAGAATTTCTTTGATTTTTTTAGCGACCCTTTCGGTTTCTCGCAACTGTGGACGCGTACCATTTTCAATAGGCTCTCCGAACAGGCGAGCGATACCCTTTTTGATGAGTGAATCGTGTAGCAAAGAGAGGTTACGTCGAGGTTGAACGAGTCCTGATCGAATAAGCTGAGCGCACAATCGTTCTAAGCCTTGTTGAGGGCGGGCGGTTCCGCGTTTATTGAGGGGTTGTGACTGTGCGTGGTGCACGATCGTTTCACTGAGGCGAATTTTCCATGTTGGTGGATGCTCAGGTAATGGAATGATGTAGATAGGTTTACCTAGTGACGCTGCCTCGGCCAGCATGGATTCACTTTCTCCGGTGACAATGAGGACATCAGCTCCAGCCAAGTAGGCGAGATAAGGATTGTCCGATTGGTGAGGTTGCCATTCATGAACGTGGTGATCAGGAACCAAGCAAGACTGTAAGGCTTGGATCACCTTGCGTCCGGTTCTCGGCGAGGTCACGGCAAAAATTTTTCCTCCACATGCGTTGGCTAAGTCTTTTAATTGATTGCCTATGGAGCAGGCCATATCTGATGTGAGAGTGAAGCGTGCTGTTGAACCGCCAACAACCAACACAATTCGAGGATGTGGGGCATTGTCAAAAAGATTGGGCCATCGTTGGCTGACCTTGTCCAGATTCTCTTGAGTCAATTCGTTCAAAGGGGCGAGAGTCTCGATTCGATGAGGGTGGGGAGCAAAGCCGTAGTAAGCTGGCGAAATGACGACATCAAAGAGATCTGCAGATCCGCCACCCTTTCGACCTAATTGAATGATTCGTGTCTTCCCTTCATTTTGTTTCCGAATCCATCTGGCAATTGGGGCAGGACGCCAGCCTGTTGATATAACAATATCTGGCCAGGGAGGCTCAAGAGAGGATGACTGGGTTGTATTGAGCCCTAGAGTGCTGGGAGATAGTAGACTCCACAGTAATTTTTGTGTGTTATTCCATCTATGAAAACGGAGTTGCTTGATTTCATACGGCCAACCCAAAGATTTAGCCAAACCTTCGGATTGTGTGGAGTGGCCCATTTTTCCATCAGAAAGAATCCACATACGAGGTGGAGAGAGAAGCCAGCGTCCACCATGACGAACTAGGGTGGTTGGTTGGCCTTGACGGTTCGTTGTTTGAAAGAGAAGCTTCCAGTGGACCGTAGGATGACGGGTGCTAATGGCTTGAATGTGAGTGGCCCACCAATGAAAATCTCGTGGGTGATATTCCAGATAGGAAGGAATATTCGATAAAAATTGTAAATTTTGGATCGTAATATAGACTAGCTGAGAGGCCTGAGAGAATATTTCTTCCAAAAGCCATGGCACGTCTTCGTTAGGAGCAAGTGTCAGCCCATAGGAAGTGGAGACGATATCGAATGACGTATCGGGTCGCGAAGAATCCAACGTACACCAATTGAAAGCCATGCTGGTCAATGCTTGATTCGACATGAACAAGGAACCCACTTCAGGAGAAAGATCATTCGATGCCCCAATTGTGTATTGCAACAGGCTTGGGTTGTCTAAAGAAGCAGTGAATTGCTGCAGATCTAAGTCGCTCGGATCTTCCTTGGCAAGACACGAGGGAGCATTCATGAGGTTTGTGTTCCCTGAAATCATGTGTACCAACTGAGCAAACTGAGAGCTTGGTTGGGTTCGACTAAACAATTGGAATTCTGTTGCATCAGCCGATTTCTCTAATGCATGCCAGACGTACCCCACCGGGCTTTCTTGGTACACAAAATTTTTGGGGAAGGGATGCCATGGCTGGGTATGAAGGGCCGTATAATGCAGCACCTTGGACTTTCCTGGTACATACTCTTCATCACGTGCATTCCATTTCTGAGCCAATTTTCCCCAAAGATTGTTGATGGTCAGGGCGTTTTGTAATAAGGTGTTTTTCCGCTCATGCTGGGCTTGCTCAAGGGTCCAGACCGATTGCATTTTTTTACAGTCCATGACCATGACGGATGAATCGTTTTCAGCAATAGTCAAGAACCCATGATCTCCTATATCTACATCAAATAATTCACCCGGGTCTGACAGGTAAATTTGATCGACGTCATTATAAATGGCTCGTCCTGAACCACCGGCAAACTCCGGGATGGCAAAGCGATAATTCGTAAACCCTGTTAACCACCTGCGGCGGTCAAATCCGGTTAATTCTTTCATGAGATAGATTTCATATGTTCGGGAAGGGTCTCGAACCATATCAATGGACCAGACAAAAATTCTTTCAGCTCGGGCTTGAGCTGTTTCAGTGCCCACGAATATTCGAACAGGTATTTTTTGAGAGGCGTAAGACGGGTTTTTAGGTCCTAATACAATTTTTTCTGGATGGCGCCGATATCCTGGTGGGCGAGAACGGGAGGACTTCATAAAAAGACTTCTTCCTTGAAGAAGACGCTCAACTGTTAGAGGATAGGGCCACACATATTAGTCTGCCTGAATTGTGGCGGTATCTTCTACGTTGAGAGAGATGAGGCAGGTTCCTTTAACGAGGAGTGAATGTTTGCAAAGCTTTGCACAATGGTTTCAAGTTGTTTCGAAGTGTGGGCAGCGCTGACACTGCATCGTAAGAGACTTTCGCCGTTCGGCGTGGCTGGTGGAATCATCAGATTCACATAGATTCCTTGTTCTAATAATCCTTGCCACATGGCCAATGCTTGCTCTTTTGATGGAATCATCGCTGCAATGATCGGTCCGACCTCAGCTCCCAATGTATACCCGATCTCCTCCAATCCATCATATAACATTTGGGCATTTTCCCACAATTGTTGGCGGAGTTTCGGTGTCTCGCGAATAATTCGAAGCGCGACTCGGGTTGAGGCCACGACGGATGGACACGGTGATGCGGTGAATATGTAGGGTCGGCTGGTGTATCGAATGAATTCAAATTCAGGATGAGCACTGACCCCGAACCCTCCCGTCGATCCTAAGCTTTTACTAAACGTGCCGACTATACAATCGACTCCTTCCTCGACCCCCTCTTCCTCAGCTAACCCACGTCCTCGTTTCCCTAGAACTCCTAAGGAATGCGCTTCGTCAACAACCAAAGTTGCCCCATATTGTTTTTTAATAGCAACAATGTCTTTGAGTGGGGCTCGATCACCTAACATGCTATAGATGCCTTCAACGATGATAAGGGTTCGACGGCTTCGGTCCCCTAATCGGCGGAGTTTTTTGTCCAGATCAGTCACATCATTGTGTTTAAATCGAAGGACTTCTGCTCCTCCCAGCCGACATCCGTCATAAATGCTGGCATGGGAATCTCCATCCATCAATATGGTATCCCCGGGTCCTGCCAATGCAGAGAGAACCCCGAGATTGGCTTGATAGCCGGTGGAAAAGACGATGGCATATGGCATTCCGTAAAAATCTGCTATGGCTCGTTCAAGATCACCATGGCTTGCAAAGGATCCATTCGCCATTCTTGAGCCTGTGGTGCCAGTTCCTTCTTGGGCCAACGCTTCTTGACTGGCTTGAATGCAGTCCGGGTGAAAGGTGAGACCTAGGTAATTATTGGTGCCAACGAGAATAGTCGTGCGCCCATTTATGACTGCTTCTGTGGGCGAAATGATTTTTTCAATGGTGAGGTGAAACGGATTGATACCGTTCGTCAGTAGTTCCTCACGGACCTGTTGGATGGAGAGAAATTTTTCAAATAACGACATGGTTACCCTTTCAACAACGTCTCAATTTCTTGTCCTAAGTCTTGTACCGTTCGAATATTGGGTAAGTTGTTTAAAGGAATAGAGATATCAAACTGGTCTTCGATTTTGAGTAACATTTGCATCACTTGAAGGGAATCTAACCCGAGTTCCGATACTAAATCGGTAGTTTCTTTCAGTTGTCCAGCCTTTTTAGCATAGGGATTCAGTGTTTCCAAGATTTGCGGCAGAATATCAGTATACGTCGTCATAATCAGTATGGTTGTGAACGTGTGTAGAGGGAAATTAAACCGGGTAGAACCTAGTTCTTCTTTGATAACATGAGACTATCCGATGCAAAGAGATGACGCAAGCCTTCTTCTAAGGGAATTTGCGGAGTCCATTCCAGTTGCTGCCAGGCTTCCAGTGAGTTACTGACCCAATTCGTATGACAGAGCTCGGCTACTTTACCCGTTGTGAAAAGCGGAGCATATCCAAACATGCGAGACAATATTTCATTACTCTTCCCGATGAACCATAAAATATTTTGCGGAATGGTCAGGTGTATTTTCATATGAGGGTTGATGACACGAAAGACCGATTGCCATGTATAACCACTTGGAAATCCGTCATCAACCTCAAATATAGTTGAGTGAATGGTGCTTGTCTCAAGGGTGCGCACAATGATGCTTGCTAGGTCGTGCACATGGATAAGAGAAAATTTACCTTCACGAGGGCCGAGCTGTAAGGCGATGCCTTTTTGCCCCAGTCGAAAAAGTGGAAGAAGGGCTTCAT
>QIMB01000191.1 GCA_003233615.1 Nitrospirota bacterium | reverse complement strand
GAAATAGTAGCTCCCCAGAATTCGTGTCAAGATTCTGGGAAGATCGGCCCAAGATGGTCTGAAGGTGTGATGTGAAAATGGGAAGTTGTTGCTTCGTGAGCCCTAAGTTGTGACGCTTCAAGAGTTACTTGATGCGGTCGATGTGGTGAAAACTTCTGGTGATCTTCGGTCTGAGGTCGTATCGATAACTGAAGATTCGCGCGCCGTCAGGCCAGGCTCAGTGTTTGTGGCCATTCAAGGATTACAGCATGATGGACATCATTTTGTGAATCAGGCCTTCGCTCAGGGAGCTACGGCTGTAGTGGTGGAAGAGGGTTGCTTTCAAGGCGTCCCTGCTGAGAACACATCGGCAGCTTCTGCACTCATTCATGTGAATAATTCCCGCAAGGCTTTGGGATTCATGGCGTCCCAACTGGCTGGTAATCCCTCAAGGCATCTGAAGATGGTGGGGGTCACGGGGACGAATGGTAAAACCACGGTGACTCATTTAACCAAATTGCTGTTGGAGGCTCAGGGCCAGCAGGTTGGGTTGCTTGGGACTGTGGGGTATATGTACGGAAACACGCGACGAGAGGCTTCACATACGACGCCGGCACCTGTCCAGCTTCAGGAGATGTTACGCGAGATGGTAGGGGTTGGAACAGATGTTGGGGTATTGGAAGTCTCGTCCCATGCGTTGGCATTAGATCGGGTTGCCGGGTGTGAGTTCGATATCGTGGTGTTCACCAATTTGACCCAAGACCATTTAGATTTCCATCACACGATGGAGCGTTATTTTCAGTCGAAGCTCCATTTATTTACTGACTATGTGGTGGGCGGACACAAGAGTGGGTCTAAGCGGGCTCTGGTGAATGCGGATGATCCATGGGCTTCGTTGATTCTCCAGCACTGCCCAATTCCGGTTTGGACGTTTGGGATTCATGCGAAAGCCGATATTCAGGCTGAAGCCATCGAACTCGGTATGGCTGGGACACAATTTGTGGTCAACAGTCCTCTGGGTCGTATGACGATTACCAGTCAATTGGTTGGCGAATATAATGTGTCCAATATGTTGGCGGCCATTGGCGTCGGGTTAGAAATGGGGATGTCTCCTGATGTGATCGAGCATGCGCTGGAGTCAGTTTCGAATGTTCCCGGACGTTTTGAGCGCATTCAGGAAGGCCAAGATTTCACGGTCGTTGTGGACTATGCCCATACCGACGATGCGCTCCAACGATTGCTTGAAGCTGCGCAGACAATCAAGCAAGGACGGATAATCACGGTATTTGGTTGTGGCGGTGATCGGGATCCAGGGAAGCGAGCAAAAATGGGGCAAGTCGCGGTACAGAAGAGCGATCTGGTAATTGTCACCTCGGATAATCCACGAACAGAAAATCCGCAAGCCATTCTGGCTGATATCGAAGAAGGAATTGAAGCCGTATCCCCTGAGAATCGATGTTCGTATCAGACGATCTCTGATCGAGCTGAAGCCATTTGTGTTGCGATTCAGGAGGCTAGCCCGGGAGATCTAGTGTTGATTGCCGGTAAGGGGCATGAAGATTATCAAATTCTTGGAACACAGAAAGTGCATTTTGATGATAGGGAAGAAGCTCGGAAGGCCATTCATCAGCGCAGACGTTCAGATTAGTCCCAATGGCAACCTTTGAGGTGGATGAAGTGCTTGCAGCGACGCAGGGAACATTGCTCTCGCATGGACAATCGATTGGTAGATTTTCTGGGGTGCAAACAGATTCTCGTGCTGTCAATCCAGGAGACCTATTTGTTGCCTTAAAAGGGCAGAATTTTGATGGTCATGACTTTATTGGCAAAGCCTGGGAAAAGGGTGCTAAAGGGGTGGTGCTTGAAGAAGCTGAAGCCAGCTATCTGTTGAAGCGCTGGCGTAAGTCGACACGAAAACCTCTCGCAGTCGTGCATGTGAACAACACGTTGAGAGCCTACCAAGATTTGGCCAGTTTTCATCGAGCGCGGTTCTCCATTCCAATCGTGGCCATAACTGGGAGCAACGGGAAAACGACCACAAAAGAAATGGTCAGTCGTGTGTTGGCGACCCGTTGGCGCGTTCTTCAGACGAAAGGCAATTTCAATAATGCCATTGGTGTTCCTCAAACACTGTTGAGATTGCATCCCAGACATCAAGTGGCTGTGATTGAAATGGGTGTGGATCAAGTCGGGCAAACAACTCGATTGTGTGAAATGACCAAGCCTACGTTAGGAGTGATTACGAATGTAGGTCCTGACCATTTAGAGTATTACGGAACCATGGCCCGCTCTGCAGCGTCCAAGGCCGAATTATTTGACTGGCTTCCTCAAGACGGAGCCGCCATTTTGAATGCAGATGATCGGTACTTTTCACAATTTTCCAAGAAATCCGATTGCCCAATTGTTTCCTTCGGGCTGACTCATGATGCTGATGTGCGAGGAACCAACCCGGTCTGGGATGGGAGGTGCACGGCCTTTCACTTATGGTTGCCAAAACGAAAAACGAGCAAACGAATCTCTGTGCGAACCATGGGCTTGCACAATATCTCTAATGCATTGGCTGGGGCGGCAGTGGGTCAGGCGCTGGGTTTTTCTGCTCTAGACATTGAGGCGGGATTGGCGAAATTTCGTCCGGCGCCGATGCGATCAGAAATCCGTCGGCATGGAGGAGTGATGTATCTCTTTGATTGCTACAACGCCAATCCGGCTTCTGTGAAAGCTGCATTAGATGTCTTGGTTGAGTTAGCTCCTAAGCGAAGGACGATTGCGGTTCTGGGTGATATGCTTGAACTGGGGCCCAAGGAAGCTCAATTTCATCAGGAGATAGGCCGTTATACGGCTAAGAAGCACGTCAGTCATGTGATTGTCTGTGGAGCCTTCGGCTCCATGATGGAGAAAGGGGCTCGGAATGTTCGCAAGAGCATGCCAGTCACAGTTGTCAAGGATGCCGCAGAGGCCGGTGAATGTTTAAAAGCGATTGTGAGACGTGGTGACATCGTCCTGATTAAAGCTTCGCGTGGGGTTCGAATGGAACGCGTGCTTGATGCTGTTCGTCCAAACTGAATAGGGGGTATGTTGTAAATCCTTATGTTATATCTTTGGTTGTATCCGCTCCATACCGACTATGCGATTTTTAATGTGTTTCGGTATCTCAGTTTTCGGATGATTTATGCGGCGATTACGGCTTTCCTCATTGTGTTCTTTTTAGCTCCACCCGTCATCAGGAAATTGCAAACGTTGGGATTAGGACAAAATATTCGGACAGATGGTCCACAGTCACATCTTGGAAAATCCGGGACGCCGACCATGGGAGGCATCCTGATCTTGTTTTCGGTGATATTGGCGACGCTGCTATGGGCGGATGTGACGAACTATTATGTGTGGTTGGTCATGTTGGCGATTGTCGGGTTTGGATTAATCGGGTTTGTGGATGATTACATCAAGATTTTGCGAGGAAAGTCTGAAGGATTAACGTCCATGCAAAAGGTTCTCGGGCAGTTAGGCGTGGCGATGGGCATTGGATTATTTTTTTATCTCTCCCCGGCCTATTCCACTGAATTGAGTGTTCCGTTTTTCAAGAATTACACCCCCGATCTAGGTGTGTTCTATATTCCCTTTGCAATTTTGGTCATTGTGGGATGTTCCAATGCCGTGAACTTGACGGATGGGTTAGATGGCTTAGCGGTTGGGCCTGTGATCATTTCCGCTATGGCCTATACGGTGGTGGCCTGGGCTGTAGGGGATCGATTGGTTGCGGAATATCTGTTGATTCCTCATATCGAAGGAGCGGGGGAGCTCGCGGTCTTGATGGCATCCATAATTGGATCTGGTCTCGGGTTTCTCTGGTTTAATACCTATCCAGCGTCGGTGTTTATGGGCGATGTCGGGTCATTACCCTTGGGTGCGGCGCTTGGAACTGTTGCTGTGATTTGCAAGCATGAATTGTTATTAGTGCTGGTTGGTGGCGTCTTTGTCATGGAGGCGGTATCGGTAATTTTTCAGGTGATTTCTTTTAAATCTCGTGGGAAGCGTATTTTTCTGATGGCACCGCTTCACCATCATTTTGAATTGAAAGGGTGGGAAGAGCCTAAAGTCGTGGTTCGTCTGTGGATTATTGCGATTATTCTCGGATTGGTGAGCATTAGCACCTTGAAGCTACGGTGAGTATGAGGCCACGGTGAAATTATCTGGTGTCATGGAAGACATGAATGCGACTCCGGTGGTTTCTATGAGCAATTGGAAGGGGGCGAATGTCACGGTCTTTGGGATGGGGCGCAGTGGCCAGTCTGCTGCTGATCTACTTTTGGACCAAGGTTCGAATGTTACCCTTATCGAAGAGCATCCACGTCTTGAACTTGAAGCGTTGAGCCACGCATATGAACAACGAGGAGCTCACATATGCTTCGGAGAAAATCTTGAATCAGCATTGAGCCAGTCGGAGCTTCTAGTGGTCAGCCCCGGGGTACCGAAGGAGCATCCTCTTCTTCAACAGGCGCGTCAGTGCAACATTCCAGTCATTGGAGAAATTGAATTGGCGTCAAGATTCATTCAGTCTCCTATTATTGCCGTGACGGGCACCAATGGAAAAAGCACAACGGTTCGTCTGATTGGATCCCTCCTTCAAGAAAGTGGAAAGCATGTCTTTGTAGGAGGTAATCTTGGTCTTCCCCTCTGTGAAGCGGTGCCGAGATTATCAGAATCTTCCACGACTGCTCGCTATGACTATGTTGTTGTAGAGGTGTCGAGTTTTCAACTTGAAACGGTTCAGCAGTTTAAGCCATGGATTTCAGTTTTATTGAATGTGACGCCCGATCATCTTGATCGACATTCCACTCAAGAAGAGTATCACGCTGCAAAGCAGCGTATTTTTGAAAATCAATCTGATCAGGATTGGATGATCGTGAACGTTGACGACCCTGTAGTGAAGACCATGGCTCTCGATGCCAAGGCCCGCGTGTGTGAGTTTAGTCTTTGTCACGAGGTCGCGCAGGGCATGTATTTAGATGGAGCGAGCATTCGTGGGCGACTACAGGGAGACCGAGAAATCAATGTTCATCGAACTGATATCTCGATGCGTGGAGAACATAATGTTGCGAATGCGATGGCTGCAATATGCGTGGGACTCCTGTGTGGGTGTTCACAAGAAGATATGGTGAAGGCGCTTAAGCATGTTCCGACGTTTGAGCATGCCTTGGAATCCGTTCGCACCTGGCACGGTGTCATGTTCATTAACGATTCGAAGGGAACGAATGTTGATGCCACGCTCAAAGCCTTACAGAGTTTTCAGGAATCTGTCGTGTTGATTTTAGGAGGAAAAGACAAAGGAGGAGATTTCGCACGCCTAGTAGACGCTCTTCATCGTGGGGTGAAAAGTATTGTGGTGATAGGAGAAGCCGCACCTCGAATTCTTCAAGTCTTGGAAGGGACGGTACCGATGAGTCGAGCCATGAGCCTAGAGGAGGCCGTTGCTCAGGCCAGCTCTCAAGCGGAAAGTGGAGATGTGGTGCTGTTTTCTCCTGCGTGCGCGAGTTTCGATATGTTTCAGAATTACCATCAACGTGGGCTTGAATTCAAACGTATCGTGCAGGAGCTTCAATAGATGAGTGTAGCCTTGCTTCGACGGAAGAATTCACATCGGGATTCACGTGCCTGGGCTGATCTATTTCAGGGACCTATCAGTCTGGGGAGACGACGGCTTGATCCGTTGATTCTAGGAATTACCATTGCACTGTCACTCGGTGGGCTCATTATGGTGTTTAGTGCGAGTGGAGTGATGGCAGAAATTAAATATTCGGATTCTACGCATTATCTTCAGCGGCAAATCGTGTGGCTGGTGTTGGGATTTTGTGTCCTTTTTGTGGGATCTCATATTGATTATCGGCAATGGCAACCGTGGGTGCCCTGGATCGTGTTGGGATGTGTGTGTGGGCTGTTGCTCGTTTTGGCGTTTGGACCACACATTAATGGAGCCCGTCGGTGGCTCACCTTTGGGTTCTTTTCCATTCAACCTACGGAAATGGCTAAGCTGGCTGTGGTGCTGTATTTGGCTGCTTTTCTTTCTCATTCAAACCGTCGCATTACAGATTGGCGACGTGGGTTTCTTCCGCCAGTTGTGGTGGTGGGTGGTCTGTGTATTCTCATTGTTGTCGAACCGGATCTAGGAAGTATCGTGGTCATTGGTTTGGTCTTTGTGTGCATGATGTATTTAGCAGGGGCCAGGCTTCGACACTTGGTGTGTTTAGGGTTGCCGATGATTCTAGGGTTTCTTGCGCTCATTGTGGTCAGCCCGGAGCGATGGGAACGATTCACGACTTTTCTGAATCCTTTTCAGGATCGAGAAAACGCGGGCTATCAATTAGTGCAATCCCTCTTAGCCTTAGAAAATGGTGGGATATTTGGTGTAGGACTCGGGCAAGGTAAGCAAAAACTCTTGTATCTTCCTGAGGCCCATACTGACTTTGTCTTAGCATTGGTTGGAGAAGAACTGGGACTGATTGGCACATTAGGATTATTGGGTTTGTTTGTCATTCTCGTTCTGAAAGGATTTCGAGTGGCTGCATTGGCGCCGGATGTGTTTGGTCGTTTTTTGGCTCTGGGAATCACGTTGTTGCTCACGATGCAAGCCATGATCAATGCAGGCGTTGTGAGTGGGATGTTGCCGACCAAGGGCCTGACACTCCCTCTGGTTAGTTATGGTGGATCTTCACTTCTTACGACGATGTTGGCCATTGGGATATTACTGAGCATCGCTCGTCAAGGGCGGGCCAGTCCCTAGTAGCCTGTCTGAGATGAATGATCGTCATGAGACGAAGCCGAAATAAAAGGTGAGAAGATGGCAGTGAAAAGCAAAGGGTATAGGGTGAGAAAGAAGAAAGCCTTTGCTTTCTCTTCTCTCTTGCTTCTCGCTTCTCCCTTTTTACTTCTCCCTTCTTTTGTAGGATGGGAATGAAAGTGGTGATTGCTGCAGGTGGAACCGGCGGACATATGTATCCGGCTATTGCCTATGCCAAGGCTTTTCAACGGCATGATCCAGACGGACATATTCTATTTGTAGGAACGGGCAAGGCTGTAGAACGTCATATTCTCTCCCAGGAAGGATTTCCGATGGAGTCTATTCCGATGGAAGGTGTTGTGGGGAAGAGTCTCCTGAGTGCGTTTCGTGTGTTGTGGCTTCTCCCTCAATCTTTGTGGAGGGCCATACGTATTCTTCGATCGCCAAAAGCAGATTTGGTCATTGGGACTGGTGGGTATTTCAGTCCGCCTGTCGTCTGTGCGGCCTGGTTGCTTCACATTCCTCGAGTGATATTGGAACCCAATGCCATGCCGGGATTGGCGAACCGGATGCTGGGTCCGATCGCCACTCGCATTTTTTTGGCATTTGAGAGTGCGATGTCCTTTTTCCCCTCATCCAAAGTCCGGGTTATTGGAACACCGATTCGAGAGGCTTTTGTATTGAAACATTCTCCGGCACCTCCTCAAAAGGTGAGGCATCTCTTGATTTTTGGGGGCAGCCAAGGTGCGCACGCGATTAATTCTGCCATGCTTGAAGCGATTGAACGCTCAGAGGTTCTTCGGAATTCGGTCACGCTGACTCATCAAACGGGAGCTGATGATTATGAGCGAATTCGGCGAGGGTATGAACAACTAGGAGTACAAGCGGATGTTCAGGCTTTTATGTTTGATATGCCGAAGGAACTTGCTAAAGCGGATCTGGTGATTTGTCGCGCTGGAGCTAGCACGCTGGCGGAATTAGCGGCGTATGGCAAAGTAGGGATATTGATTCCATTTCCTCATGCGACACACAATCATCAAGAGATGAATGCGCGGTCTATGGAACAGGCAGGAGCTGCGCGCATGCTGCGGCAATCAGATCTCACAGGGAAGAGATTGGCAGAAGAAATCGAACACATGATGCGAGACATTCCTGCGTTGCAAGCCATGGCGAGGAAGAGTTGGGAGACGAGGAAGGTTGATGCGACCGAGCGAATGGTTTCTGCATGCCTGACTCTCGTTCATCATGAATAGCGAAAAAAACATTCGCATCTTTGTTGTTACGTCTACACGAGAAATCATGAGTTCATCGTTCATCTTTAATCATGAGGAAGGCTGTGTACAGGAAGCGAAGGAGGCGCCTGTAAAGAGAAGACACAAGGGCCCTGACGCTGTTGGCCCTCTTGCTGATCTCGTATGTGATCACATGTGATTCCAATTACATCGAGGGAACCAAGAGACTGGCAAGAAACAACAATCTGTCTTTTCTTTCCACAAAGAGTTGGTGCTAGGCCCACCTACAATTTCCTTCCTTACCTCTTGGAGTCTAAGAACCTATGTTCCGAAAAATTCAACACATTCATCTCGTTGGAATTGGTGGAAGCGGCATGAGCGGCATTGCAGAAGTGCTTCTTACCTTAGGCTATAAAGTTACGGGTTCTGACGTAGGATATTCGGACAGCATTCGTCGGTTAGAAGAAATGGGTGGGACGGTGCATATTGGGCATCAGGAATCGCATATTGAAGGCGCACAGGTTGTTGTCATGTCATCGGCCATTGCGACATCCAATCCGGAAATTCGTGCAGCGCGAGCTAAAGTCATTCCGGTCATTCCGCGTGCAGAAATGTTAGCTGAGTTGATGCGCTTGAAATTTGGCATTGCCATTGCTGGCGCACACGGCAAGACCACGACAACGTCTATGGTGGCATCAATTTTAGCCCAAGCCGGACTCGATCCTACGTTTGTCGTCGGAGGGAAGGTCAATGCCATGGGGACTCATGCCCGATTGGGGCGGAGCGATATTCTCATAGCTGAAGCTGATGAAAGTGATGGCTCGTTTTTACGGTTGTCTCCGTCCATTGTGGTGGTGACTAATATGGATAAGGAACATTTGGAGCATTATGGGAGTATGGATCGATTGCAAGCCGCATTCTTGGAATTTATCAACAAAATCCCGTTTTATGGGGCGGCAATACTTTCTGCTGATGATCCTTGGATTCGTGGTCTCTTACCTGGTGTGGTGAAGCGCTATCGAACGTTTGGTATGAGCAATTTTTCAGGTGTGCTCACGCCAGATTTATTTGCCACTGACATTGAGCCTAAAGCGCTAGGTGTAGAATTCCGTGCTCATCATCAAGGCCAAAATATGGGACCATTTCGTGTTCGCCTTCCTGGTGTTCATAATGTGTCGAATGCGTTAGCAGCGATTAGTGTGGCCTTAGAGTTGGATGTCCCTGTGGATCTCATTCGATCAGGTCTGGCTGCGTTTTCAGGTGTGGAACGCCGGTTTCAAATTCGAGGTGAAAAAAGTGGAATTATGGTTGTGGATGATTATGCTCATCACCCCACAGAAGTCCGGGCGACGCTCGCGGCTGCACGAGCCACGTGGTCTCGGCGTTTGATTGTCGTCTTTCAGCCGCATCGATATTCCAGAACAAGGGATTTAGCCGATGATTTTGCTACAGCGTTTGAATTAGCAGATGTGGTGTATGTCTTGGATATTTATGCGGCGGGTGAAGAGCCGATTCCTGGGATTAGTGGGCAAACGCTGGTAGAAAAAATTAGTGAGGCTGGCCATCCTTCTGTTCATTGGATGAATAGTGATCCTGGCTTGCTACATCGGTTGCGAGATGACCTGCAGGATGGAGACGTGTTGTTGACGCTTGGTGCTGGAGACGTTGGGAAAATTGGCCAAGAATTGTTAGAAACATTAGGAGTGAAAAGGGAGGAGGAGGAAGGGAGGAGGGAGGAGGGAAATAAAAGGGAAATGGGTAAGGATGAACAATAGGTTTTCATCGCGTTTACTTTTTACTCCTTATTTTTTACTTCTCACTTCTGAGGACCAAGGATGTGATGGTAACAGGGCAGCGACGAACGTTCTCTGTCCCAGTGCTTCGTCGAGTCTTACTCCATGTGAAGGGAGAAATTCTGTGGCACGAACCATTGGCACCACATACGTCTCTCCAAGTTGGAGGGATAGCAGATGTCTTGGTGATTCCTGCTGATGTGGAGGATGTGATTCGTGTGGTCAGGAGCGCACGGATGAGTCATGTTCCTCTTATGGTGTTGGGTGGAACGAACGTGATCATTCGAGATAAGGGCATTCGTGGCATTGTGATGCAGCTGAAGTACTTAACCAATATTCAAGAAGAAGCCAGCCAATTGGTCTACGCGCAGGCTGGCGTGAGGCTGCCGCGATTGATGCAATTTGCCTTTGGCCGGAAGCTCTCCGGCATGGAATGGGCCGCAGGGATTCCTGGAACTGTGGGCGGCGGAGTGGTGATGAATGCGGGGACTCGTTTAGGGGAAATGCAAGATGTTCTGCATGCTGTGGATTTTGTGACGATCCATGGAAAACGGAAACGAGTAGATGCGTCGACACTCTCATTTCTGTATCGCAAAACCAGGCTTCCTCAAGGCATTGTGGTTGGGGCTTGGATTCAATTGAGATCCGCAGCGAAAGACACGATTCAATCTGCCACGAAACACTATCTCCAGTATCGAAAGACTACGCAGCCGTTAACGTTGCCCAATGCCGGATCAGTTTTTAAAAACCCCACGGGAGATTCGGCCGGTCGTTTGATTGAAGCCGCAGGATTGAAGGGGATGCGAATCGGAGATGCTGAAGTTTCCATGAAACATGCCAATTTCATTGTGAACAGAGGAGGAGCAACGGCCGAGCAGGTTCTTACATTGGTTCGTACAGTTCGAGATCAGGTCGCCAGAAAATTTGGTGTTCGTCTGCAATTGGAATGGAAAGTGGTCGGGGAAAAATAATAATGGAGAAGTAAGGAGTCAGGAGTGAGTCGTCAGGAGGCCGGACAGGTGTGAGGTTCAACTATCAGCACATTGTCATCCTGAGCGAATCTTGGCGGAGTTGAAGCATCTGTGTCCAGCCCACGCAGGTCGTGTCTGAGCGAGATCCTTCGACTGTCCTCAGGATGAGAGAGTAGGGAAAAGGAAGAAGGAAGAAGGAAGAAG
>QIMB01000327.1 GCA_003233615.1 Nitrospirota bacterium | reverse complement strand
TAGTTAATGCGCAGCCCACTGAACACTTTTCAAATCAATACCTTCTTTGGCCATCTCATAGAGCGGGGACATTTCACGAAGATGTGTCACAGCTTTGAGCATCCGATCAATCGTATATTCAATTTCTTCATCTGTATTAAATCGTCCAAGCCCGAACCGAATAGACGAATGGGCTAAATCAGATCCCACGCCTAACGCCCGCATCACGTAGGAGGGCTCTAAGGTAGCGGACGTACATGCCGAGCCTGAGGACAGGGCAATTTCTTTGACCCCCATAAGCAACGCTTCGCCTTCCACATAGGCAAAACTAATGTTGAGATTGCCTGGTAAGCGTTCCGTTGGATGTCCGTTCAGATAGACTTCTTCCATCGCTCCCATAATGCCTTCTTGCAGGCGATCTCGCATTTTCGCCAGACGGATTGCTTCTCCAGCCATTTCCTGTTCACAGAGTTCACATGCTTTGCCAAATCCTACAATTAACGGTGCCGGCAATGTCCCGGAGCGCATACCTCGCTCATGTCCACCACCATAGATCATCGGTTCCAATCGGACCCGTGGTGCCCGCCGCCGAACATATAATGCGCCCACACCCTTGGGGCCATAAATTTTGTGGGAGGAAAACGACATGAGGTCAATGCCCATTTCCTGCACATTCACCGGAATTTTCCCAACACCTTGCGTGGCATCACAATGAAAAATGATGCCCTTTTCTTTGGCTATTTTCCCAATTTCCGCAATAGGATTAATCGTCCCGATTTCATTGTTCGCCAACATCACCGAAATTAAGATGGTCTTGTCGGTAATCGCGTTACGCACATCGTCAGGACTGACCATTCCAACTTTGTCTACAGAAAGAAAGGTAACAGTAACACCTTTTTTTTCAAGATATTTCGCCGTATCAATCACCGCCCGATGTTCGGTCGCATTGGTGATAATATGATTACCTTTCTCCTTGTACATTGCTACGATACCTTGCAGAGCAAGGTTATTCGATTCCGTCGCTCCACTGGTAAAAATCAGTTCTTTCGCATCAGCCCCGATTAAATGAGCGATTTGTTTTCTCGCCTGTTCAACAGCTTCTTCCACTTCCCACCCGAAACTATGGTTTCGACTCGCTGAATTGCCGAATTTTTCCGTGAAAAATGGGAGCATCGTCTCCACAACACGCGGATCACAGGGTGTGGTCGAATGATTATCTAAATATATGGGCAACTTCATAATTGAACTCCTTCTGGTTTTCGAGATTCCACAATAATTAAGGGAGGTTCGGCCATCATATCCTCAATAGACATACTACTAAGTAATTGCACAATACTCTCTTGCACTTTGAGAAGCGGTGTACGGATATTGCAATGTTCCATCTGATCACAAGCTGCGTGATCATCTTTTTCATGATAACAATCGGCAATCCCTAAAGGTCCTTCGATTGCTTCCAAGACCTGGGCAATAGAAATCGCCCCAGGCTCTCGCGCTAGGACATACCCACCTTTCGGACCATTTTGACTTTCAATCATCTCATGCTTCGCCAAGGTCTGAAGCACTTTCGCCAAGAGTTCTAATGGGATCAAATGCTCCTCAGCAATTTCCTTCGTGTTCACAACTCGATGAATGTTGAAGGCATTCATTTCTCCATATTGCACGGTCGCCATATACTGGAGCGCCATCAAGGCATAATCTGCTTTTTTGGAAAGTTTCAACATAATGAACTAACGTTTTCTGCGAATGACGTATCACTCGCTCAAATTTTTGCCTTATACCTGTAACACCTAACTCCGACTTATATGATCGTACTTAATGTATCATTGACCTCTCATGTCAGTCAAGACTAAAATGGTCGGAGATAGAATTGGTCGTATTACCTAGTGTGACAATCGAATGAACATTACGACGATATTCGCTAGAATAGAAACTCATAACATACTGTTTTAAAAGGAGAATTTAATGGGAGGCAGTAATCCATATATTGAAAAAAGTGACACAGCCATTGCTCAAAAACCATTTACGATCACGTTCATTACGCCTGAGAAACCTATCGAAATACACGTTGACCCTGCCAAACTGCCGTTTGGAGAATCAGGATTAGTTGGAAGTATTTTGGATATTGCCTTGGGAAATGGCATCGATGTGGAACATGCCTGCGGAGGTGTCTGCGCCTGCTCGACTTGCCATATCATTGTCAAAGAAGGCCTGGATACCTGCAATGAGCCGACAGACGACGAAAATGATCAGCTCGATGAAGCCCCTGGCTTAAACCTTCAATCCAGACTGGCCTGCCAATGCGTTCCCAATGGAGAGAAAGATCTCATCATTGAAGTCCCTGAATGGAACAAAAATCTCGTCAAAGAAAGCCACTAGAAGTTTGTCGGGATCAGGGGCCTGTTGAATATTCACACTTCCATAGCCCTTACATGCCTGAGATGTCATCGACGTCAAGAACCAAGGGCATGGTCAAAAAAGCATGCTGAG
Source organism: Nitrospirota bacterium (assembly GCA_003233615.1). Taxonomy (GTDB): domain Bacteria; phylum Nitrospirota; class Nitrospiria; order Nitrospirales; family UBA8639; genus Nitrospira_E. The sequence continues at coordinate 6,008 of QIMB01000327.1, read as the reverse complement.
TCTTTTCGAAGGGTCCGTCCAGCAAGACCGCAGCCTTTTTTGGCGCGCGGAGCATAGCCTCAGTACGTGAGCATGGCAAAAGGACGACCTGCCTGCGCGAAGCCGCTTCGGCGAAGGCAGGGAACGCCGCTAGCGGCTTTTTTCAACATTCCCTATCAGGGAACCGGGAGCGAAAACGCGGCGAAACAAGGTCAGATTTTGACGATTTCTTCCGGCCAGACAGTGGGAACTATATGGGACACGAAATCGGCGAAATATGGGCCGCTTAGACAGTCTTGCAGCCGATTCGTCCTAAGTCCGACAGACTCCTAGGGCAAGGAAATATGAGGGGCGGACAATTGCCCGTCAGTACTGTGTTCATCACGATCAACAGGGTGAGCATAGCGAAGGATAATGCGTTCTTTTCGGTGTTGAGCGTCTAAACCTCGCAGTTCTTGTTCAAGTACATGACGCTTGTGTTGATACTGATCCGTACAGGACGCGGTTACTGTTTTGCGCCAGGTAAATAAATGAATGTCTTCAACAATGTTATTCAGATATTCCCACACGCTCTTTTCTTCATGGTAGCGTCGAGCGCGGATAATTTCGTGGGTAAACGCTTTCTTGCGCACTAGACGGCGATAGTCTTCAAGTTCTTTGTGATATTCGGCCTGCAGATGATCGAGGGCAGCCAGAAGCTCAGCACGCTCATCGCGTTGCTGAGCATGGAGTTGTTGTTTTTCGGGAGCCAATTCCACACAACACCATTCTGAAAAGGAAGACGCCTAGTGTAGCAAAATTTCTTGATGCTGCCATGTACAGGGTGCAGTACACCTCAAACCAAACCGCCACAAGATGTAGAAAGAGCACTAGAAAGCTCCAACTTGCCAAGGCTCTTTTCCTTCTACATACAATTCCATACGCACGCAAACCATGTATCATAATTACCAGCAGTAAAGGTGTCAGGAACCTTTAATGAAGTCTCTTACCCTAATGCCTGGGAGATGAAGACCGCTCCAGACACATCCATTTGTTGATAGCGGGCATATCCATATTTTCATTTTATACTTTTCTCATCGCCTGCCGCGTTACGCCTCACGAGTGTTCGCGCTCGTTTGGTTCCAGCTTCGCCAGGTTACGCAATCGTAAACACTCAGAGTTCCAGAGTGAGGAAGGCGGGTTTCAGGATGGGCTAGAGCGTTTCTTCGACTTTTTTACCCTGGCAACCGCTTTCAATGACGCGCTTAAAAAAGCGTATGACATCTGCCAGATCAAACCAGAATCCGCAATTGATGCACTTCGCATTAAACCGACGTGACACTCTCGTATATTGCCGTTCAACCAGCATGGTGCCTTGGCATCGCAAACATTTCATGGGAGTACATTCAATCTATTCATCATTAATAACAATGAGGCTGTTGACTATTATTACTAACATAGTCCGTAAATTCCCATGGTGCGATCCACGTTAATAGCGAAAGGAATGGTCGGAAAATCATGCTCTGAGTCTTTCCGAAGGGTTCGATCCTGTCCTGAGCCTTGCGAAGGAAAGGCCGCAGTTTTTTTGACGTGCGGAGCGTTCTCTCAGTACGCGAGCACGACAAAATGGCGAGAACGCCGCTGGTGGCTTTTTCCAACATTTCCACAACCACAACAGTACAGGGCTGAACCAATTAAATATGAACAGATGCCTTCGTATTTTATCGCAGTCGGTTTAAAATAACGGCAACACATCCGGCTAACACCCCTCCCCCCAAGATCGTTAATCCCATCGAGAGGACGGCTTCCCACGTGCCAGATGCAGATGATCCATAGAGTATGTCTCTTACCCCACCCTGCACCATTAAAATGGCCAAAGTCAGTAGCGCCCCCATCCCAAACCACCATACAAATGTTCGCACAATCTCCTCGAGCAGAGCTATAGGGTTCGCGAAACAATCACTTCCCATTTTCGCATCCCGTCTTAGGTCAGCTTGGGTTGTTTGCACTCACACCATCCTCAACGTCCGTATGCGACGCCTCCGGTTGTGCTGCCTTCATATCGACCAGATCTGACATGAGTCTGGGCGCAAATTCTGTGAAGTGTGTGTTTCCCAAACCATTAGACGGTCTTGGAAACAGGAATGCCTTCTCTATCCATTAGGGGAATGAACTCTACTCAGCGCTGAAATTGTGTGTCAAGAACAGGCCAAATCGCGATCTGTTATGAGGGAGAGGCGAATGATTCTCCTAAGCGCGTTTTAAGCCCGTGATGCAAAAAAATCGATATATTACTGGACGCATTGTTCACAATGGCCAACCCAGGCTGCTCACCCCTTCCATCGGCTATAGACAATGTAGTTAAGGCAAACGGGGCGTGAGGCGTCGGATAATTTCGGGGAGGATAGTGGAACGTCCCATCGCCCTTCCCATACAAAAGCGAGAGACTTGCTGATTGAATATTCACGATCGCCACATCAGGGATTGTGTCACCATTGAAATCCTGAGCTACTCCATGATTTGGACCAGCATCGCCACCGAAATCTTTTCCTTCTTGGAACGTGCCATCGCCGTTCCCTAAAAACACCGTAATTGTATTCATTTCGCCATTAATGACCAACAGGTCTAACCTATGATCGCTATTAAAATCGGCAAAAGATACGCTTAACGGTCGTTTCCCGGTTCGATAATCTTTTGGAGCCAGAAAAGTCCCATCTCCAACACCGAGCCAAATTGAGACCGCATGACTCATAGGCCCGCCATTCGTCACGGCAATATCTAGGTGATTATCCGCATTGAAATCCGCCGTAGCAATTGACGTTGGTGTATCCCCATATTCATACAGCGAACCAACACGAAAGTTCCCATTCCCCATACCTAGGAAAACCTGGATCTTGTCATTGCGAAGAGCTACAACCATGTCCGGGAAAAAATCTTCGTTGAAATCTCCAGTGGTAATACTCACCGGCGTTCGACGGACCGCATATTGTGACCCTCGCACAAACGTGCCATTCCCTTGCCCCAAAAAGACCAAGACATGATGCTCACCCGAGCAGGCCACCACCAAATCTTCCATATCATCGAGATTAAAATCATCAACTGCTATATTTCTTGGCTCTTGACACGCCGTAATAATTTTCTGGTTTTCAAATCCCCCGTCTCCAATCCCCAAAAGGAGAGAGAGGGAATTTCCCTGAATATTGGTTGTGATTAAATCAGTAAATCCATCACGATTAAAATCACTTGCACGAATGGACGTAGGACTTTTACCTACTTTAAAGTTCCTATAGTGATAGATGAGATCCGGTGGGGTATATTCATCTCGCGGCGGACATCCCACCAATGCAAGAGCTAGGAGTCCAGAAATTAGGCATGCAGCCCCCAACGACCTCTTAGAGTAAGGCCTTACATTCCTGATGAGTTTCCGGGGTATGAAGGAAAGCATTGACAAACTTTATACGAGAATCGTGAGAACGACTCAAGTATACGGGTTTCACGCGAGCTTGTACAATTATATACTTAGGAATATCTGCGGACAAATTTCCTTCGGGGCAGTCCTAATTTTTTGACAGGTGCTCATCGGGGATTGCACGACCTACTAGCAAATCCTATCAGTTTTATGGTATAGAAATTTTTCAATACGTTTTTTGTGGAGCTATTGTTTATTGATTAGGGAGGAGAAATATGGCCGAGGAAAATAAAAAAATTGAATTAAGCATGTATGGTGTCGCTGAAATTGTGAAATGGTGTGTGACTCGTAATAATGGGCGAGTCCCTGGGGTCGACACTCCTGTGTTTCAACAACTTCAAGATGCGCTGAAAGAAAAACCAGCCACAAACGACTATTTTCTGTTAGATCAATTCTGGAAAACGCGGAAGGTGTTTGAATTTCCCCCTGATGATGTGGCCACCGTTGACCGCTGTCTCTACGACATTCCTAATTTCGACGGAGCCCAGAACCCCCAAATCCGGTATAAGTTCTGGCCGGAAGTCGTCGTCCAACACTAGATTTGCCGTCTGTATTCTAATCCCCTAATCAACACCTGATTAGGGGATTTTTCATTCAACGTCATCCCATTCTTCGTTTCGTTCTTGCCATCAGCGCCACTCCCCCTGCCATTATCCTCAACATGATAGTTGAGCATGAAAGAGCGGCATAAGGGATATGCGTGCAGAGGGAATTCACAAAACTCGTGGGCCCTCTCTGGGTGATGCGAGATTTTTAATTTCCTAGGTGCGTGGAGAGCTTCTGCAGACTTTCGTGATCCAAATTCTGTTTCTAAATTAGAGGGAAAATAACGAACAGGAGAATTTCAGGCTTCGCCCTGTAGTAAATCAGGCGGCGAGAATTCATCGGTAAGAATTTGGCCGGGATTCAACGAAACAGGAGCATGGGACAGAAAAAATTCCAACCCTTCAGGCGGAAATTCGTTGCGATTCATGGAGCGTATCAGAAGGTCAACAAATTGAGGAGCTTGCATTCTTTCAACAGGCTTACCAGCAAAAAAAATCAGATTGACGGAGCCTTTTTTGGTTTTCAACCAATCCGGACCAGCGACACCATAGGTCGTAATATTCTCAAACGCCAGTCCCATAGTGGTAAAAACGGCTTCTGCCCTGCGGACATTCGCAGGGGCATCGGAAGAGGCAAGGTTCACCGCAATTGCACCTTCTGGATTCACATGGTCACGTAGCTCTTCAAAAAACTCTTGGGTCGTCACGTGAAATGGAATCAAATGCCTGGCAAAAACATCAACCCACACAACATCGTATCGTGTGGAATTGTTGCGCAAAAAAGTTCGCGCATCTTGGACAACAACGTGGTGATTCTCTGGAGGCGTATAGTCAAAATACTGCGCAGCAGCCCTGACCACAGATGGGTCCATCTCCACAACGTCTAACTCCAGATTAGGCCAATGTTCGGCCAGCCATTTCGCAAGAGAGCCACCCCCATGTCCCAAAATCAACCCGCGTGTCGGTGTATCCAGGAGTGGCAGGACACCCATCATCACTTGGCTATAGGGCAACGCCAGAAAGGTCGGTCCAGCTTTCCACATAACCGCATGAAAGGTATTATTTAAAATAAGGTATCGAAACACGTCATTTTCGCGTACCCGGACTTGTTGATAGGGACTATCTTCCTGATGAATGGCCGGAGGCAATACGATCACAGGATGAAATCCCATCCAGGTCATACCACCCACCACGACGAACAGTCCGACTTGAAGCACAGGAGAAAGTTGACGAGTGTGCAGCGTCCAAATCACGCCCAACATCATCAGGATCACACCTAACACTGCAACCAAGGTCGTGCTTCCCATCCAGGTCAATAAATAAAATGAGGTGCCCCACGTCCCAATCAAGCTGCCCATCGTTGAGACAGCAATCATTCCTCCCGTATGACGTCCGAGATGCACCATATCAGCAATGGCTAAACGTAATAGGGCAGGTAGCACACCACTCAATCCAAAGGCTGGAACCGCCAATAACGCACCAGCCGCAACGCAGGGAGCCCACCGTGGGTCCTGAATCCATTGGAATACCTGAAACACGACAGGCTGCCCTGCCCATGCCAGGAGCAACGTCCAGACTCCAGACGCCACCAACAGTCCAGCCAACACCCGTTGGGGCGGATACCGATCGGCCAACCAACCTCCGGCGGCATATCCAGTACTCATAGCCGCTAATACCACGCCAATGAGCGCTCCCCACACGAAAAGTGAACTGCCGAACACAGGTGCCAGCAATCGGCTACCGACAATTTCCAGCCCCATCACTACAGCGCCTGTGGTAAAAGCCGTTGCAAAGCACCACCATCGTGGTAGGCTCATTGAGCTGGAGGATTTTGTGAAAGATGCGTGTGTCATATGAGATTCAGCGGAAGAGGCAAAAGGGAAATGATGCTAAAGCATGACTTCCAGGGTGTCAATTCACCGCATAAGAATCATTAAAGGAACCAATTGACTTCACTGCAACTCTCTGAATCACCCAAATTCTAAATCTTTCGTAAGATGGAACTCATTCCCACAATTCGGTAACATTCTCTTTCG